>QMQW01000001.1 GCA_003650625.1 Thermoproteota archaeon
TAACCAGTTCAGAGTGATAGCAAGATGCACAACTTGTGGTGAAATATTCTTAGATATGCCTCTTGGAGATTTTCTGGAGAAGCATAGTTGGGATGCGGAGATGCCGGATAGATGGTTTGTTGACGCGGCTAAGCATTGGCTTCTCAATAAAGAGCATGTTATAATTTTTGAGGCTGAAGGGTTACCGGAAGGGTTAGATTTTCCCTCTAATCTTTCTGGCTTGTTTGAGTATTGGAGAAGTGAGAAAATTATTGAGTGGGGGTCTGAGGAGAATATGCTTAGAGAGATTGAGAGATATTTGAAAAATTGCGAGGTGGAAATATAAAAAATATTGAAGGGGGTGGATGTGGGAATGGAGAAGTCTTGTTGGATTTGCCGTAGAACAAAAAAGGAGATTTTTGAAGTTTGCAAAAATGTTAAGACGGAGGGCCCTTGTGATGTAATCATCTTTGAAGATGAAAATACAGATCCGTTTGAAATGATTGATATCGGTGGCTATGAAGTTCCTATATGCCCAATTTGCTCATGGGTTATTGGCGAAATATTCTACAGACTGCTCAAAGCAGAGTTAGACATCAGAGAAATAGATGAGATTTTGACTGTAAATGATGTCAAACGGATTCTGGAGAAACTCGGGCATGACTTTCGTTAGGGTTCAGCGTAAGGATGTGCTTAGTTCGGAAGAAATTGAGGAGATGATTAGAAGTGCGGATAGCTTAAAGAATGAATATTTCCGTTTACGAGCTAAATGTTTAATTTCTCTTTTTGCAAGCGGTAAGCGTAGAGAAGAAGTTGCAAGTTTAGGCTTGAACGACATATATGTTGACGGGCAATTTCTTTATGTGAGATTTACAGTTGTTAAGAAACGCAAGAAACAGACAATCACCAAGGTTAGAACCAAAAAATATCCATTAAACAGTAGATTCACCCAATACATTTTAGACTACTGGAACTGGATGAAAAAGCATCAACCAGAATGCAAATATCTTTTTCCAAGCATCACAAACGTTTTCGGGCAAACCTTAGCATTCCATAAAGATAAACACTTGACAGGAAGACAGATACTCAATATAATTAAGGAGTTAAACCCTAAAGCCTGGTGCCACCTATTCCGAGAAACCAGAGCCGCAAACGTAATAAGAACCGATCAAGCCAAAGGAAAGCTTGACATATTCACAGTCTACAGGGTAATGTTCAGCCTTGACCTGGAAAGAGAATCAACAGCATGGAATTACATAAGAAGGTACGCATCTGAAATTGTAAGCCCTGAAGAGGATATAATTGGGAAATAAAAAATGGCAAAAAGAGAACCGTATGGACAATTAGAGGGTTTGCTTGCACATTAGCCATTTACACTTATACAAAGGAAAGAAAGCGTTAACTGTTTACTTTCCATTTCGGATGATTCTTTAATCCCTCCGCATGCCTACTGCAAACGGGATATTCCCGGTTTGTCGGCGCAAAAATGGCTGTGGTTATGTGTGTGAGTGTGTGTGCGTGCATCTTTTTATTATGCTATATTTCTCTCTAAAGTCTCTAAGTAAGCTTAAATTAATAAATTGCAATATAATATACCCTCCACTAAATAAAATAGAACGAACCACCATTTTATATGCCTCTTCTCCATTTAAGCTTTATTCCTCTCTTCAGCCTCTACACACGCACACACTAAACTTTCTCAAGCACCTCCTCCTCTCTACTCTTAACTTCAAGAAGCGTCAACTGTCTCAATCTCTTAGCCTCTTCCTTAGCGAATCTATCTATGAAACGCTCTACATGTTCAACCTCAATCCGATAAATCGGCTTTCCTTCACGATTTCTTCTGCAAACCTTTAGGAACTCCAAGGTTTCCGTAAGCATCTTCATGTATTTGTTGACGGTTCTATTGTCGGCTCCCATCTGAATGGCAATCAAGTTTTTAAGGTCTCTTTCGCTTATTTCTAAGTGATAGCCTAAGTCGAACATGGACTCCAGCAACCGTAAACATTTCCTAACAGCATTGCTTACCATTCTGATTCCTCCTCAAAATCATAGAGAGCGTCATAATCAAGCTGAATTCCATCCTCTTCGGTTTCCATTAAATTGTGAACTTTTCTATGGCAACTTGGACATAGAACAGCCAGATTCTCAATGTTATTATTGTATGGGTTTCCGTCTTTATGGTGGACATGCATAGCGCCATATCTACCGCATAATTCGCATCTTTCAAGGCTTCTACCATGCATCCGAAGAATTTCGCGGGCTTTCTTGGTTCCAGGATGAAATCTTCTTCTGTTTGGAGGTTTTTTTGGTTTACGCTTAGGCCACTTTACATGGGCTCTGTCTGGTTCCTCATTTAACGGCTCAGCCTCAAACAACAATTCATCATATAATTCCTCATGGATTACTTGACGAACCAATTCGCCTACAGTTTTTCCTTTACATTTAGCCAGTTCTTCAAGTTGCTCTTTTACTGGCTTGGGGATTCTAACTGTTAAAACGCAGTCTTTTCGTTCCCGAAAAACGCCAGCCTTACTCACCATTTCATGCTTCCTCCTCTTCAAAATCCATGCCATTTATCCTCCTGTCATGTTTACAAAATTGAAGGTTCCAATTATTTCGGAGTGTGCTTCAATCTGTATGGTTAAATTGCAGTTGATGATTCCGAGGAATATGTTGTTTCCAGTTAGTAACGCTGATTCGCCGTCTCCAAGGAATGTGGAGTTTTTGATTAGACACCAACGTAGCCTTAGTCTTGTCTTGTTTAATGTAATTATCGAGTTTTCTATAATGCTGTTAGTGAAAGTTATGGTTTTGTTGAAGCTATAAAGGGTTAAGTTGACGTTTTTAAACCAAGCATCTTCAAATCTAAAGTCATCAGAGAAGGCAAGCGCGCCCCTTGTGTCTCTCATCCAAAACTTTTCAAGTTCTCCGACTGTTTTTATGACTGTTTTTTCTTTAACAACATATATGTTTAGATAATGTAATGTTTCAATCGTAGCAAGTATTGAAAGAGATACTGCACAAATTAACAAGCAAACAATACTTAGCCTATTCATTTTCATCAGCGCCTTTCTCCCCAAGAATTGGTTTAAGTTTTTCAGCCTCCTTCTTTGGCTGGAACCAGTGCATGTGTAGGAGTATGAGTAGGCATATGGCTCCAACCATGTAGATAAGAAGAAATCCAAGCATAGAGGGGAGTTCAGCATTTGGATATAAGAAGTAATATATGAAGAAGCCAATGAGATAGGTGAGCCAATTGGCTGTTCCTACGGCCAAAAAGAGCTTTTCTAATTTGACTTTAATAATCTTGGAGAGTATTGCAGTTTCGACAAACCATGTTATGAGATAAAACCCGAACAATACAACTGCCTGATCCGGCTTAAACAATTCATTATATGTGGGAACAGTTGTATCCAACACAATCCATTCAATCATTCTGTTTTTCCCCTCCTTTGCATTATATATTGGCGTCTAACCTTGTTGTAGGTAACACTTAACTGCTGAGAAGTAATATCCTCTAAATGTTTGAATTTACAAAAGCAATGTAATCCTTTTAATGCGAGAAGAATTCTCTCTACATCCATTTCGTTTAAAATTAATTTAATCTTCTTATCTTTTCTTTGTTCCCTCACCATTCTGTTTTTCCTCCTTGGTTTCTATCCATATGGCTAATAGCATGAAGATGATACACCAACCGAAAACAGAGACAAACCGTTCTGTTTGGCTGAAGAGTTCTCCATGTAGGAAGAGCCAGATGAGTTCGTGGGTTATGGTTGTGAGGATGCTGGCGATCCAGCAGACAAGAAAGAACTTTATTAAATCTAAAATTCTAACCTTACTCGATTTTTTCTGCATAGATTATTGTTCCTCCTTTTACGATTATGTGCCACCATCCAGTGGTTAGGTTGATTGCCTGTGCATAGTTGCTGGCAATAGCATAATCTCCCTGAAAATCGGAAAATTGCCCGCCGCAATCAACTCGCCAAAATTCGCCTTTATAGTTGTAAATGAATGTTATGTAGGCGTCTCCTTCTTTCCATACAGTTTCAGGATAAAATACTCCAAAGAAGATTAAAACACCTAATATAAACCCGAACAGGAAAAATCCTAACCGTTCTATCCATATATTCAAATTTTATTCCTCCTTTTTATTGTGATTGTGATGTTGTTTGGTCTGAGAATGAAGGGTGGAATCAAATATTGCCATTCTATCTGTGTTTTTATTGGTTTCCATTTTTTCCAGTATTTTAGGTGCATAATGTGGAAGTTGCGGTGTGTAGGGTCTTTTTTGGCGTTTCTGCTTAGCCAGTGTGGAACCTGAATTTCCAGGATTTCGCGTGTTACTCTTAGGAGTTCCTTGATTGCTTTTTCCGGATTTACGGTTTCATGCTCCAATACATGATAGCAGTAAACCTTGCTGAATTGATTGTTTCTGAAAGGCAAATGGTGAATGTCGCAGACTATGTCCGGCTTGACTTTTCTGTCTATGTCAACGTTTATATCGCCCATTTTTCGGTTTCCGCATCCAACGTCTAATTCAGTCATATGCCAGCCACCCCTTAAATGTCAAGATGTAGCCTAACAATTGCCTTTTAGAGGCGGTATAATCGCCTGTGCAAGATAAAATCCAAATTGCCTTGGGAACTGCGAGGATAAACCTTAAAAGAACTGCTTTGAAGCTCCAAATGTTGTATTTATGCATTAAATAGCCATTCAAAACTGCATTTGAAACATTCTTTTCAGCAACATTATGGAGGCAATAGGGAGACTCAGTTTTTAAGAATCTGTATCCTTTCCTTATAATCCATCTTCCAATATAATCGTCTTCCCAAATGTGTAAATCCTTGGGGATTTTAATGTCTTTTAGAGGTTCGGTTCTGAATAATGTGTCATGAGTCATGCAACGTTTAGAATGTATCTGTTTAACCAGAAGCCTCTTTACTGGAACTCGATAAAACTTGCTCATGGCTTTAATGATATTATAGGTGTGTTTTTCAACTGGAATTGCTACGCCCCAAATTGCACCTACATCGTCCGCAATCAACCTAACAGCCTTGTCAAACCAACCTTCACATAATATAACGTCACTGTCAACAAACATGAACCATTCTGTTTCTACCGCCTCGATGCCTTTCTGTCTTGCAGTCGCCCTGTTCCCACCCGAATCATCAATAACCACTACATTCGGAAACTTGCTTAGAAACTCAACTGTACCGTCTATGCTCCCTCCATCCACAACAATAAGCCTATTAACAGGAACATTAGCATAAACAGACCTAACACATTCAGCCAAACACGGCTTAAGACTATTCTTCGTCAAAATAACAACGTCAACCTTCAATTTCTCTTTCTCCTTTTCGGTTTTTTTGGGGTAGGATATTTTTCTCCGTGAGGCGGAATCTTGAAGTGTTTTCTTATTTTGCAGTTTTTTGCGCAGCCAAACTGCGTTTGATGGCAAAAGTTTAGGCAGTAGTAGAGGGCCTGCTGTGGATTTTCAAGAATGAAGGCTCCAGCCTGCAACGGCAGAAACTCCTTCAAAACCTTAACTTTCATTTTTCACGCAACAACTCCTCTTCTTCGAGTCTAACTGTTCCAATCATTATTTTTCTGCCGTTTCTCCATTCGACTGGTCTGCAAACAGCTAAAATTAATTCTCCATCATGCGTTCTGCCAATTTTCACATCATCTTCAGGCTGAAACCTTTTAAGCTTCTCAATTAATTCCTTAACTTTCATTCCTTCAACAACTCCTCTTTTAATCTTTGTTTCAATTCCCATTTGAATAAAGGACAGAAAATGCCATGAGTTAGACAAACCATTTTTCCATCTGAAGTTTTTAAAATTTCATGAGTCATTCCTTCAATAACTCCTCAAGTTTAACTTGTCTTCTTTTTTTTGCGGTAATTTTTCGCATAAGAGAAACAGCAATGTTAATATGCTGTTGAATGGCGTCAAGTTGAGCCTCTAACTTCCACAGGCATGGATCGTCAGGTATCGGCTCGTAAAACTCGCATTTTACACAGTTAACTCCTCTACGTTTCGGTTTTAGTTCACGTCTTTTAGGCTTAAACCGTTCCTTAGAAGCATTCAAAATTTCCTTTTCAGTCACTTTTCAACAACCTCTTTGCTAAGTCTTTCATTCCAAGAGCATACGCTTCTCTCGCCACATCATCATAATTGCCGCAAAAATCATCCACAATATCCCTTAAACTCTCATATTTAGTTGAAGTGTAGACTATTGCCTCTAAATCTCCAATCTTAACCAAGACATAGTTTTGTTTTAGTTGTTGTATGGCTTCTTTTACATCCTCAAGCCAAACAGCATATCCTACATTATCTGGATACATACTACAAACTGGTTCTTTGCCTTTAGCTGTTCTTCCATGAAGAAAGGCTTTTAGTTTGAGCCTCTCCTCCAACTCACTCCAAACATCATTTTTGCTCAATTTTAATCACCTTTCTCGGCTCTTTAACCCAGACTTCGCATGGCTCCTTAATTTCAGGCGAAACCACAAAATACTCAGTTGTTTTCTTGAATCCATATTTCCTAACAATATACTGCATAACACCAAGCGGAGTAGGAATCTTAATGCCAAACCCTAACTCTTCAATACGCCTTAACAATCGCTTAAAATTACCTTTTTTCCATTTTTTACTGATAATAAAGCTAATATAGATGTATTTACCTTTCTTCCAGAGCCAACCATCAAATTTATCGCTTGTAAACCCAAGTTTCTTAGCGAAAGGCGAATCTAACTCAATAATTCCATCTTCAATTTCATCAAAAACATCATTCATGGCTTGTTTTCCTCCTTTTTCTTTTGTCATGCGGTTTTGTCCGGAGCTTCCGGTGGCATTTCGGGCAGACCGGCAAGCCTCTGCTATTAACTTGTTCTTTGCCTTTCCGAATCCATGTTCCACACCAAGGACAATAATAATACCGGCGGTAACGGCTATTCTCAGACAAAACAAACTCAGCCACTCCTTTTTCGCCTCCTTTTCTTTCTTTTCGGCCTGAAATGTTCGCATTCTACTTGTGAGTCGCGGTGGATAAGCGGATGGTTAAAGTGAGCTTGGCTGTTTATGCATTCAACATGTAACTCGTCAAAGTAGCGTGAATGCTTGCATTTCCAGCATAAAACCTTAGCCTTCACCATTTTCTTCCCACCATGCCTTGCGAAGCGTTTTCCTCTCAACTTTAATACCGTGTTTTTCGAGTTGTTCGATTAATTGGAGTGTTTTGGCGAGTGGAGGCTCTGGAAGCCGACAGCCGTAATTGTCATAGCCGACAGAAACGCCAAATTCTGGATTAATGCCTAAAATCCATTTGACAAATCGGTCTAAGTCAAAATCAAGGATTGGCTCGATGCTTACATGCTTCTTGTATTTTGAGAAGAATCTTGTTCCATGCTTTGTAGTTGCAAGTTCAGCATGTCTTTCAACCGGTGGCGGTGCGTTAGAAATCATACCATAATGCCATTCACCAATTTTCGGAAGTTTACCATAATGATTACATGTTTCTATGGTAACGGATAAAATCACATTCTCCGGTATCCTGAAATGCCTCATTCTCCACGGATTCTTAGTCTCAAGGAAGAAAGTTGTTTCAGGATAGTTTTCTATCACCTTTAGAACTTGATTAATCCAAAGATAATTTACGCCTTGACAGAATAAATCCGCCATATCACAGACAAAAACTAAAGTGTTCGGCTTAAATTTGCGATTTAATCTTTCTGGATGGAGATGTGGCGTGAACCATCCGCATTTAGGACAATTCTTCTTTTGTCTCTGAGCCTGCCTACGGGCCCAACAGTAAACGCAGTTATGCGAACAGCCAACTATGGGATTCCAAGTTTTCGCTATAAAACCAAACATTCGAGTCTTACGCATTTCTTTTCCTCCGCTTTTTTATTACTCGAAAAGTCAAATCGCGGATATTATCGAGATAATTAAGTAAAAGCTGAAAGCCATACCTTCCGCCCTTGTATAGGATGCGTTTGCCTCTAAAAATCAAATAAACATCACTCATGGCCTATCCCTCTTTTTTAGAATGAAGAAGTAGGCGTGAACCAGAGTGCTGCGTTTGTTTCTTTGCATGAAATAGATTGGTGGAAGCATGCTGCCTTTTGGCCTAACGTAAACTATAATGTCTAAAATGTCGAAATGGTCATTCATCCGTTTGAAAACTTCTGGCTGCCACCAAATATTTCTGGTGCGATGGTCGGCCAACTTCATAATCAGTATTCCCTGAGGTCTGAGCACTCTCCAAAACTCAGCCTTAACCTCATCTAATTGATTAGGAGTGAAGCATTCATAACCTTCACTAAGCATGTAAGGATTCTCAAGGTAAAGCCTTCCCGGCCTCTTAACCTTTTCAAGACTAAACCTCCATCGGTCTTGATAAGGCGGGTCAAAAACAACACAGTCAAAACATTCATCTTTAAATGGAAGATTGAAAAAGTCAGCTTGAATGTGGCCTAATTTTCTAATGTCACTAAAAACAACTTCATATCTTCCATCAAGCTTATTGTTTTGCCAGTTCCTCCAGAAATATCTGGGTCCACATGTGCAATCCAGAATCTTAGCTGGAGGCCTAACATAAAAAGTAAGAATTCTTTGGAAAACCTTGTCATTAGTTCCTTGCTGAACACTAATAATGTTACCATAAGAGCTAACAATCATGGCTACATCAACTCGTAAAGTTTAAAATACGGTCTTTTTCCGTGAAACCAGCCATGTTCAAGCAGTCTATGCGTCAACTCATCGCTTCTATCCATGGCTTCACGAATAACTTGCAGTTCTTCCTCTTTTGGAGCCCAGTAAAACGCAACTTTCTCTTCCATCAAACGCTTGATGAGTCTGGCTTGAATGCTATTTTCTGCAAGATGGATGTCCAGCCTTGAAGGCGTAAATCTGCAGAATACTCCGTAGCCTTCACGTGGATAGTAGGCTCTAACTTTACGTTTTCCAAAACCGTTCCAGCCGTCAAAACTCTTAACTATTCTAATCTCATCTAAATGAAAAAGCAAGTTTGAACGCAGCATGATAAACACCGCGCTCTTTCTCATTGTTTCACTTTTAGGGTTCTCGTTATCTCGTCATACTCTAAAACTCGGACTTTTGCGCCGACAGCCTTGATAATTTTAAGCAAGTCTTGCGGAATATCCTTGCCCACATAGATTACGGTTCGTGTTCCGCTGAAATAGGCAACCTTGTTGACTATTCCGTTCTCGTCTTCAGTATAGAATAGTGTTCCTAATTCGTGGATGCTTCTCCGAAGTAACTCTGCATCATTAATCTCAGCATACAAACTCATTCTTTAGCCTCCTTTAGGATTTGGTAGATTATCATGGCTCTAACCTCCGGATTCATCTCTTTGCTTGCAGCCTTCAACAACCAGCGAATCTTAGCCTTATTCACCATCTTTTCACCTCGTCAAATGCTCTCGGAACAGAAACCAGCCTCTGAGCATGAAACAGCCTTGCCAATTGCCGATAGAAATTTTCAGGCTTAGGCTTCTCCGCAATTCTTCTACATGGATTTCTCCATGGACATTCCATGCAGAGGCTGTCATGTGGCTGCCAATCCATCCAACACCAAGGATACGCCTTAACCATGTTTACTCACCTTTTCCCGCAGCCCCGGGTCTGACTCTGACGGGGGTTCCGTAGCCGGAGTTCAAGCTTAGCAACAGAGCCACCCGAGGCTGTTTCGGAAGGCTTCATCTCCTCTATTTTTTCATCAAGCCTTTTGATTGCAAGCAGACATTCCCTGGTTAAACGCCAGCACTTCGCCTCATTCTCCAATGGACGCTTCCTGGCAGCGAGAAGCTGCAATTCAACCTTACGCAACCAAAAACCACAATGACTCATTCCTCAAAAGCCTCCTTCTTTTCTTGTGGTGGAGCTTTGACTGTTCCAATTTGGCTTGTAACTTGCTTGGCTATCTGCTTGGCTTCCTCAATCTGCTTTTCCAGAATCTCACGATACTCTTTAGTGGCGTAAGGCAATCTTGCAGAAGGAGTCAGTAGTTGCCATTGCTCCCACAAATAAACAAGCGGACTACACGTTTTGTTCAAGAGTTCTCTTAGAACAACCTGACCAAGCTGAGTTGTTGTAGAGCCAGCGCCACAATTCGCTAAAGTAACATTAACAGCTATTCTAACCGCTTCATTATAATGCTTCTCCGCAAACTTCAGAAAGCTCTCCCATTCAGGCGTATCAAGCGGATAAGGAACCTTCTGGTAACCTCTCATTCCTCAAAAGCCTCCTTTTTCTTGAGTTTTATCCATCCTCTCTTCTCGATTATCTCGCCTTTTTCCAGCAGATTCTGTATAGCCTCATGATATTCCATCCAAAAGAAATCACCATACAACTGTTCCCAAAGCTCAGTTCGTCTCCAAGCCTTGCCTGAACGCTCCAAAACACGAATTATCCTCTGCTCGAAAAACTCGACAAGCTGCTTATGTAAACAATCACGAATAACAGAAAGAAAACATCTAAGCCTATAGACTACACTGTAGTCTACAGAATTCAAAACCCTTTTTTTGCCTTCTTCAGTAAGATAATAGACAGTTTCACGGGAGCTATCAGTCAAAACAACCTCAGTCTCAACAAAACTCAACTCTCAAAAGCCTCCCATTCCTCCAGAAACTTTTTGGCAAGGAAATTTTCGATTCGGCTTACTCGCCTTTCAAGCTCCTCAAACTCTGCGTAGGTGATGTGCTCCTCGCTTCTGGCTTGCAATTCTGCAAGTTCATTGTCTAAACTGCATAATGCACGGTTAAGCTCATCATTGTTTGTGGCATACTTGAATCTGGAACGCAACTCCAAAGCTTCAATTTGCTCAGGAAAAACTCCCAGATACTTACCGAGATAATCAATGTTATGCCTAACTACACCAAGAACACTAAACGTCATTAAGAACCAGCCTCCTCAGAGTTGTATGGAATGTCTTCTCTGTCAGCAGCCTCTTTCAGAACCAGCCGGACGAGTTCAGAGTTGTTTTTTAGCCCTCGTTTCTCCTTGAGCTTTAGAAACCGTTTGGCATCTTCTCCTTCTAAGTCAAGTCTAATTCTCACGATTTGTTCTGATTCCATAATTCATCACTTTTTCGCACTTTTAGAGCTTAGTCTGTGCGTAAGGTGTATATAAAATTTTTGCTCAAATAGTGAGAAATAGTGTGAGATAGTTCTATAAGATTTTTCCATAAAAATATAAATATTAGTTCACAGAAAGTCTTAAAATGTGAGAAAATGTCTGAAGAAGAAAATGGAAATAAACCAATTGAAAGAATAAGGTTAGACCTTATCGGAATAGATGCAAAAAAGCTTCAATTTGTAAAAAAACAACGTGGATTCAAAAAGAATACTGAAGCAGTCCGAGTTCTAATCCATGAAGAATTCAAAAGATTAGGAGGAAAAGAGGAGATATTATAGCAATGCCAGCATACTTTTTATCCGCTCAAACTTCCTCTCCTTCACAAGTCGAATTATCTTCTGAATCCTTTGCTTTGCATCCTCCAAATCTTTCGCCCTCTTTAACTCATACAAACATAACTCTGTTGCATCCTCAAAGCCCTCAGCATAACTCAACCTTCAACCTCCGCAATCGTTCACGGTCTGAATCCAATCTTATAAACCTTCACTCCATGCGTAAATCACGTTCATACAGAGAGAGACTACGGTTAAAGTATTCCGGAATCCTCGCCTTAGCTATGTTAATCTTGGCATTAGCCGTAATTGATGTAAAGGCTTATAGCGAAACTTTTCAGTTAACCTCAAGTCTATTTCCAGTAACAAGAAGCATAGAGCTAAACAAGAACGAGAAAGCAATCGGAGAACTACACTTATACAATCTTCCTACAAATTTTGGCTTAAACGTATGGATTGAAGATCCAAATGGAAACAAAATAATGGATGTTTTAATGGCTGTCCCCCGCACCCAAGATGGAACGCCTATACCATCAGAAAGAGTTGGAGAAATAGAATTCTCCGCAGCCTACTCTGGCATCTACGCTATAAAAATAGTATATGTTTCACCATTCACAAACATCATAGTCGACGCAAAACTTTCATATGAAATACAAAACCTCAATCAATTCATCATACCAACAGAAATTATTTATCTCATTATATGCCTCGTAGCCGTTCCCATAATCTCATATATAGTTTACAAGGCGATAAAACATTGACTCAAGTCAGCTCGAGTAAAGTAGCACACCTCAAAACGGTAGGTATTACTCTTCCAATAACCCTTGTTCAGAAAGCAAGAAAATACGGCCTAAACATCAGCTATATAGCAAGAAAAGCCCTAATCCAAGAAATAAACAGAATAGAAAACCAAAAAATAGATAGTCGAGCGAAGCGAGACAGCAACAGCCAAGAATGGTGGGGCTGCCCGGATTTGAACCGGGGTCCCGAGAGCCCAAGTCTGCTTTTGGATTGGCGAAAGCTCCGCCAAAACTTTCTGGTTTGGCTGGAAAGTCGAGATTTGGCTTTTGATTATAAGCGTTCGATCATATCTTACTTGGATAGGTTTGCGCCACAACTTTCTAAGCCTTTGGATGTTGTCCGTTTGTTTGATGGTTTGAGTGCTGGCCAAAAGCATTGCTTACTGTTTTCGTTGCGTAACTTGTTTAATTTTTGTGAGTTGGCTGGTTTTGATTCTGGTTTTATTGATAGTTTGCGTAGGGCTTTGCCTAAGGATACGGTTATGGTGGATTTGTATGTTCCAGATGAGAAATCTGTTAAGCAGAGTATAGCTAAGTTGAGGCGTATTCCAGCCAAGTATAAGGCTGTTTATAGGCTTTTGTTGGAGTCCGGTCTTAGATTGAGAGAGGCTGTTAGGCTAAGTAATGAATTTCATGAATTATATGAAAAGTTGGAAATGTATGAAAGGTTTGTTTGTGTTCCGCTTTTCTGGAGTCGAGCAAGCAAGAAAAGCTTTTATGCCTATTTCATGCATGAAACTGCAAATCTGCTTAGAAATAATGGAGAAAAGCTTAGCGCGGATGCAACCAGCAAGGTTTGTAAGCGTTATGGATTGGTGGCTCCAAAATATTTGCGGAAATTCGTGTTTGACAAGATGGTTGAGCTGGGCATTCCAGAATCAGTAGCCGACTTTATTCAAGGCCGTGCGCCTAAAACGGTTGGAGCCAGACACTACATGCATTTGAAGAGGCAAGCGGATCTATATTATCCTAAGTATGCAAATTACTTGGAGAAACTAAGGAAAGATTTAGGGTGACTTAAGTCATATAAAAGTTCATTGACAATTTTTCCTCCAAAAAATATAAAAATCAAAAATAAAACAAATAAAAGGAAGGTGAAAAGATGGGAAAAAGGAGCAAGATACCTAATAACTTAAGGAACTTGGTAGGAAAAAAAATCGTAGTGAGTGTAAAACGCTACTACCAAGGCCCCGTAAATTGGGTAAAAGAACTGAGAACATTACATTATGACCCAAAGAAACAAAGTCTGTACTATAAATATAAGGGCAAAAAGCATTATGTAAAACCAAGCGATATAAAAGTATAACATTTTTATGTCCTAAGATACATCCATCCATGCATAGCTATAATAATAGCGGTTATGATGCCTCCAAAAACGGTAGGCGAAAGACACTATGCCGATCTTAAGCGTTTAGCGGACAAGTATTATCCGAGGTATGTGGAGTTTTTAGTCTCGCTTGGCTGTTAGGGCTGCTGTGAGGGCAACGATTGACATAACAAACGCGAATGCAGCAAGCACAAAAGCAAAATTGGTTTCTTCTGGTGGTGTTGGCGGTAGGATTGGAATCATGGTTGTTTTTGGCTTTAGTGTTTCTATGATTGTTATGAATGTTTCTGTTAGTTCCATTGCATAGTTGAGGGTTGCTGTGGGGTTTGAGGTGGCTGTGAATGTGTAGCTTATTTCTATCCAATAATGCATGGTTGTTTTTGGCTGTATGGTTTCCGTGAATGTTTCAATGAATACGGTTATGCCTTCTATCCAATGCTGGAATGATGATGATGGATTAACCGTTTCTGTCATAATATATTGTTGTTCTTGCATGTAGGTTACTGTTTCTGATGGAGTAATGCTTTGAATTAGAATGTAAGATTGCTCTTGCAAATAGGAATGCATTGAGGATGATTGTAGCGTTTCTTGCATTAACCAAATTTGTTCTTGTAATTGGTTAAGAAATGCAGATGATGTGGATGTTTCTGTAAACATATAATATTGCTCTTGCAAGTATGTTATGATTTCTGAAGGCTTTATTGTTTGAGTAAAAGTGTAAATTGCCTCGGCTCCATAATTATAGGTTGAAATTGTAACTAATGTTTGAGTAAATGTGTAGGCTTGCGCTTGCCAAAGACTTAAAGTTGCAGATGGATTTAGAGTTTCAATGAAGGTGTGGCTGTATTCTTCTCCTCCGGGTGCTTCAGCCGTGTAAGTGCAGTAAATGGAATGTAATCTGTTATATTCAGTTAGAGGAACTGACGACGGCCAGTTTGGGAAATTTGACCCGCTGTAAAAGTAGTAGCCCCCTCGCCCTGCATCGCCAGTATCATAATATATATGGGCATGGTTGCCTGTCCCCCAGCCAACCAGCCAGTAATCGCCAGTAGTTAATTGGATGGGGCTTGAAAAGCTTAAAGTGAACCATGACGCTGAAATGGGAAAAGTGCCAGTTTGAGTGCTACTCACATAATTTTTACCGCTATCATAAATAGCATATGCTCCGCTTGCACCTGAGCTTGAATCTACATATGCTGTTATTTCAGTTGCATTACCATTCTCCGTTAACGGGAACTTGCTACCCAAAATATAATATTTCAACGTATAGCTTGTGCTTGCACCAGCAGTTTCATATCCAAAAGTTGGGTCAACTGTAACGGGATAAACAGCCTCATCCAAAAACTCTTGAGGCAACGTTATAGTTAAAACGCCATTCTTTTCATCTATGCTTAGGTTAGCCCATGCCGTTTTTCCCTCTGCATCTATAAGTTTGGGACGATAAATGTGGAATGCCTTTCCAGCCTTATACTTTTCAGCTTCCTCTTTGCTTCTATGCATGTTACCTTTTGTTGCGTGATAGACAGCATAGCTTCCAACAACGTTTTCTGGTCTATAAGCCTCATTAACCCAAGTTCCATTAATCAACCTCATAACATGTGTAGCGTTTACGGAGAATGTGCTGTTGCTGAAAGGCTCACTAAAACCATACTCCTCATAAAGTGGAGGCTGATAATAGAATTTGAGATTTTCACTTTGAATAGGCATAGAGAAAACGTTTATTACGGGTTTTTCTGTTAATTTCATGCTCCATTCTAAATCACCATACTCACTAATATTCTTAGGCTCCAATTCAATTTCAACCTCAACTTCCTCTTCTCCAAATTTCCATTTACCCTTCCACTTCAACTTGTTCTCCGCAAGCTCAGCTTCAACCTCAATTTCAACTTCACCCACTGAAGGAAACGAACCGAAATTTATCCATGCCTCTCCATCCCACCTATTCAAAAATGCCGTTCCGTTTCTTTCAAGCACAACCTTCTCCCTATTCAAAGTCCAAAAATAATAATAGCCCTTTTCAGAATCATAGTAAATCTTAAGACATTCCTCTTCTTGAGCCTTCACAGTTGGAATTTGTAAACCAGCAATTTGGCTAACAAATAGCATAAAGAATACCAAGAAAGGAAGGAATTTCTGTTTCAAACTGTTTCACCTTAGTTTCCGTCGAACACGCCTACCCAAGTAATAGTCAAGTTCCAGTTAGCCTGAAACGTTGTCTCATCAAAATTAGCCACTGCATACATGTTGCCGTCGCCCGAACTCGCCCAATGCCAACCAGCAGCATTCAAAGTAACAGTCTCCGTAAACGTGAACTTCTTTGTGCAGTTAAACGCATAATCTTCACCGTTATATTGCCATAGGCTTGAAACTGTTCCTTCAGCCCGAGTATATTCAGTTGTTAGCTGAGTTAAACTTGCACTTGCAGTAGCATTTCCAATACTAATATACTTCAAAGCAGTGTAAGTGCCACCAGTTCTGAATCTTTCGGCTGCCTGCTGCTCACCAATATTAGTAATCACATTATTAATTGGAATTTCAAAGATTCCCATCGGCGTTTCAATGGTTACGAAAACGTTCGCACCAGCAACAGTTCTCGACGGACTTTTAGGCACCAGCAACAAACTCTGCACTGCGTAGCCAGCACCAAAAGCCAACACAACACTTAAAGCCCAAGCAACCGCAACCAAAACCTTAACTTTCCTCTCCATCTTCACCCTTCACCTCCGCTTAATTTTTTAGTTAAATGGTAACCCTGACGTAACAGGGCTAATCCAAATATGCAAAATATTACTCCTAAAGCCAGACTTACAAGAAAGGCAGGTATGGTTGCCTGAGAAATTATGGTGATGAAAATTAAGATTATGCCAACTACTGTGAAGATTGCGCCTTGAAGCATCATGTTTAAAGGTTTTTGGCTTTCATTCATGGCTTTATCCTCCAGTTAAAGCGAATAACAGGACGAGAATTATTCCTAAAACCATGATTAGAGCAATGCTGGCTGTAAGTTTCTGGGTATTTCCCATGATTTTTTTGCTTTTCAGCATTCCAAGCAACTGTCTTTTTTCCATTGCCTGTTTGATTTTGCTTTGCGGATAAGCTTTGGAAATGTAGTTTTTAATTATCGATGCGTCAAGCGGATAGCCATGCTGAAGCGAAGCCAAAGTTCCACCATTAAATAGGACGGCTTTGCTTCCATACTGCAACCATATTGGACAGCCAGTAGATTCCTCTATGTATTTAGCTGTTAGTACTGTGTTGATCTTTTCGATTTCTTTTGGATCTATAGGTTCTGGCTCTGAAAGTTCAGCTCCGCAGATTGGACAGTGTTTCGCTTTTTCATCAGTTATTTGTTCTCCGCAATTGCTACATTTCCTTTCAGTGTTAGCCTTAATTTTCGATGGTAGAATTCCGATATCGCCGTTGCTTGATTCGAGAACATCCTCTGTGAAATGTTTGTCTATGCAGATTCTGGCTATTCCGCTGTCGAAAAACTGTATTCTTATTGGTCTATGCTTGTCTTTTGCTCTTTTAAGTTCTATTGCCGCTTTAGGCAACCACTTAAATCTGTAAAGTATGAAAAGTATGAGAAGTATGAAGAATCCTATTGCATAAGCAAAGAAGCCGTAATAGATTAGGTATTCCATCCATACTGGCATCATAGGATTTTTCCTCCTTTGGATTCAGAGGATGTTTTTACAGTCAGCTCTTTCGTGTATGCTTTCAGAAGCTTCGCTTTTCTTCCAAACTTCGCGTCATCAACACCATTTTGGGAAACAAGCCTATAGGCGTTAATAACGTGTAATTCGCCTTTTTCATAACTTTCTTCATCCAAATCTATTTCAATATCATCAAATCCGCATTCTATCTCAAGCTTGTAAATCTCCACGTCAAGAGGGTCAAGAAAGCTTGTTCGGTAAAGGCTGCTTGAATATGCTTTCATGGCTAAATGATGATTAAACTCTTTTTCATTAGAAAAGCCTACAAGAAGAGGCTTCTCAATATAATCGTCATGAATCATGTGATAGTTAATTCCGAGAGCCTCAATCATTTCCTGCTCGGTTTGAGGCCTCTGCAACTCTCCAATAATGCCTGCTTGCCACGCTATCTTTTCATTTTCTGAAGGCTCCTTTTTTCTCCGTAGAAAGCTGAAGATGCCCATGTCATATCAACTCCAAATCTCTTTCCTTTTTTGCTTGCAGAAACGTTTTGAAGGCGAGAATAAAGCTCCAAATAAAGAATATTGCTCCAGTACCGAGGTACAGCCAGCAAATAACAAGAAAACTCGAATTATAATATAAAATGAGATGCTGAATAGCAAGTACAAACCAGCCTATTCCACTTAGAAAACCGAAAGTTATGCTTTGGCGGTTAAGGGCGATACTGCTCCATAACACATTCAAGGCAAACACGAGCAAGTAAATTATTAATTCGGATTCTGTCATGCCCTCTCATTCCGCCTATACTCCAAACATACATTCGACTAAGAAAGGGGGCTATTAACAGGCGAGAGCTTCAGAGATTTCAGTTGACGCTGTCAGGTCTGTGTTCTTCCGAGATAGTAGATGACTATTCCTATTATTGCTCCTGCGGCAGCAACTATCGGAATGATGACGGCCAAATTCATGGCCGAGTAAATGTTGTTGAAGAGGCTTGTTCTGGTTTGATTGCCTTGACTTCCCAGATCCATGTTTGAAACTGTCGAGTTTAGGTTTCCGACAACGATTAGGCCGATAGGCAATATTACGGCCAGTGTAATCAGCATCACTACAAGCCCGAGAGTTGACGCGTTCATTCTTTTTACCTCTTTTATTTTCAAAATTTGCTTGTGAAAATGTGTGTATATAAAATTTGTTTTAAATTTTTGGAAAAAGCTGTTTTTCGGCCTCTTCTAAAATTTTCGTTATTTGTTCCGTTACTTTTTCCCATAGCTTCTTATTTTTCCTGAGATAATATCTTACGGTTTGATATTTGCAGAATGTGAATGGATGTGAAGTTTTTCCTTCCACTAATAGGTTGGGGATTACTCGTTTTACCTTGTTTCTGTCAACCATTTCCTCTCACCAGCTTGTAGAGGAGAATGGCTATTCCGAGCACGAATAGTGCCCAGCTAAGCTGAAGTCCAGACGCTGGAACGAGAATGCTGATTATGCCTCCGGCTGCTCCTCCGCCTATAAGCAGTAGCATGGCCAGTGTAGTTGCGCTTACGTCTTCGAATCTATTGTAGAGTGTTATTGCCAATGCGAAAAGGAAGATTCCATAGGCGAGGCTTCCGAGATAATATGTTAATGAAGTCATTATGAATCCTATTAGGTTTTGGTTCATTAAATGCCATAATGCAAGCTCAAATGGATTAGGCTGGGCTATGCAAAATTCGATTCTGCTGTTATAGTCTGCTCCCCAATAGAAGGTGGAGGATGTTTTCGCTCCATCATATTGTCTGCTGGTGTAATAGTAAAATGTCCATGTTGATTCTGGAAGTTTAAAGAGGGTGCTGTTGTCGCTTATAAATGTAGCTCGAAGATTCCATTCTCCGCTTCCGAAACGCTGATAAACCTTCACCATCAATGTATTAATGATATTGCTGTATCCTGGACAGCTCCAAGTTGCATTCTGTAAGCCTTCTCCATTCTCGTTTCTGCTAACGACTGCTACTGGCGTTCCATCCGTAAGCTCTTCTAATGCTCCGCTTGAATGAACAATCCAAACTCTAACTCCATAATAGGTTATGTAGGCTCCATCTGCGGAAACGCTATCGTAAACTTCCGAGGATGAAGGAGCCTCTGCAAGTCTATAGCCTAAAATACCGTTGACTGTATGTGTGTCAGCTCTGAAATACCATGTTACATTTTCTCCTTCAGCCTGAAATTGCCATACGGGGCTTGGAGCCGTCAAACCTAAAGTTACTGTAGTACTTGAAACAGCCTTTATCGCTGTAAGCGTTTCATTCTGGAATACGCTGTCTTGGTTGCAAGCTTGCCATTCAGTGTAGCTTACGAAAAAGTCATCTTTGGTAAAGTAGGCTCCTCCAACCTTGACGGTTTTAACATCCAAATTCCAAATTTGAAGTATTTTATCAGTGTCTGCAAGATTCAGCTTGACAGACTCAGAATTTGCTGAAAGAATGGTTATATCTGTGTCTGGGCTGGAGAGGCATAGGCTGGATAGGGCTGAGCCACTGCCAACAAGCAGATTGTTAAATGTGATTTTGGAAGAGTTCCATTTGTTCCAGCTGAAACTGGTGAAGTAAGCCCAGTCAGCAAATGTTACAATTGTATTATAAGCTGGAAGCTTGAAGGCTACTTGCGGGCTCCAGTAGAAAGTGGGGCTTGAAGCTGCTTTGACTTGAAGGCTGAAAGTAAATGTGAGGGTTAGAGCTAACAAAATGTAGAGTAGGCGATTGGTTGTTTTTGGTTTTGTTTTCAAGGCTGTTTTCAGCCTCTTTTATGGCTTGTAGTAGGCTCTCCAACTGAAGCTGTATGTTCCGCTGTTTGTTACGGTA
Source organism: Thermoproteota archaeon (assembly GCA_003650625.1). The sequence continues at coordinate 20,039 of QMQW01000001.1, forward strand.
ATGGTGATATGCGTAGCGTTAGCTGTCCATTTCCAGTCGCCATAGCCAGTATCCTTCCAGCCAACCTCAACATGTGTAGGCGTTCCAGCAAGACCGTGCTCGAACGTTACGCTTGTGGAAGAAGAGATGGTTGCAGTTCCACTGTTCTCTGTTTTTACTCTTATGTTATCTCTGTAAATTTCACCACCCACAAAGCGGATGGGTGATATTGAAAATGTCCCATAAAAATCATTATGAGCTATTAGGGATTCACTTGAACCATAGCCATAGTAACCGTAAGTTGCTTTGCCACCAGAGTTTATATAGCATCCTATAATTCTCACATTAGGTGATATAGTTAATATGTTTGCTCCTTTCTGGTCGGAAAAACCTCCATTATTTGGGTTGAAAAAATAGCACCCTATGAAACTACATCCGGCAAAACCGATGTAAACGTTATTAGACCACGAAAGACTGAAATGTGCACCAATAACTGTTATCTGCGAAGATGTTTTAATTCCATAATAACCTTCAAAATGCCCGCCGAAAATTTCTAATCCGCAACCTTCATCTATTTCCAAAGCTATCCCTGTGCTTTGTGTATGCCCCCAGCCTTCACCACCGCCAATGCAGACTTCCAAATCATATATTTGTGAGTCAGCAACCTTATTCAGATATACACCTGATTCTGTTTGCACAAAGTATACTTGACATCTTACCAACCTGATAACTTTTGATTTTTCTATGCGTATAGCGTTGCCGTAAGAATCTCGGAAAACACAATCTTTAATAACGCTCCACGAGGGCCCATTTATAACAACCAGTCTTCCAGTATAATAGTCACGTTGCCCATCAAACCTTAATTTTTCAAGTCTAAAGTTGGCTTTAGGATTATAATTGCTACTTGTTAGTGTAAGTAAGTCCCCATCAAAACATTTCCTTAATACTGTGCCTAATGTCGTCTTTGGATACAAACCTGCAGCTTCGCCTTCAATATAAAGCTCGAAGGACTCTGAGTTATAGGTGATGGGTGTGTAACAGTTATAAATCCCACTTTTAATAAAAATATGTCCTTTGCCATTAATAGCATCTATCGCTTGCTGTATCACCGACGCCGCATCCGTTCCGCTGAACTCTATTACTCCTGTAGTTCCATTCTTGGCATAGTAGGTGTCGCCTTGCCTAAAGATTATATAGCTTGCTGTTTCCGTGAAGCTTCCAGAGACAATTGTAATGTTCTCATTGGATGATTGAGAATATACGATTGCTCCGCCTAAAACCAACCCTACAAAGAACGCTATTATCAGTGCTATTGCATAGGTTTTAAGGCTTAACTTCTTAATTCTTTCCAGTTTCACCTCTACTTTTTACCTTCCCTCCCTCAACACGGAGGGAACCCGATAACACAACATTGCCGTTCGGCAACTCGTAAATTACACAGTAAACACCAAACCTTTCAAAGTAATAGTAATCCAGAAACTTTATAAAATCTACTTTTGAGCCATGCCTCAACTTGGCTTTAGCCCCCGCAATACGCAACAGCTCATTTATAGGCATAGGTTTCTCACTATAGATTATTACGGCTCCAATGTTTGGCCTTCTCATTCTATTCTTCTTCCTCCCAGATATTCTATGAGGAAGAGCATCCATACGAAAGCGGAGAAGATGTTGCCTATAACTTGGATTGGATAGGGGGCTCCGAGCCATGCCAGCATTTGTCCTAATCCGCCATTGACTACTATTTGGGCTGGAGTCCAGAACATGCTTAATACTCCAATCATTAGTAGGGCTGTTCCGGCAATTCCATAGCCAATTATTAGGTTTACTACTCCTCCGATTGCAAGGGAGGAGGGCACAACAACTTGTTGCCAATTGTCTGGAACATTAAAGTTGGATAATAGTTGCTCTGGAGTGTAATAGTTGGATTTTGCCGGTAGTACATTGAGTACTGTAACCAAGTATATTGCAATGTTTAGGCATATGAAGAACCATAAAACGTCTTTAACGTTCAATTAGTCTTCGCCTCCCTTTTACCATTGCAAACATGCCTATTAGACACATGATTATGCTTAGGGTTCCCCAGCTCATGCTGTACCAGCCAAGCCAAATTAATATGCCAGCTGTAATTGCGCCTGCAAACAATCCGATATGGGCATCCTTATAGCTTCCAAGAGTTACCATGCAGATTATGAGTACTGCGCTTATGAAGTTGCTTGGGTTTATCGGCCAATCTCCAAGCCAGCCAAGCAGATTGTTCCATATGCTGGCTGTTGACTGTGATGGCGGAGCGGGGCATGGAATTTTCCATGTTAAACTGCCATAATCTGCATGTTCAACGTTGAATTCAACAAGATAATCTTTTTCTGGTAGGGCATCATACCAATTTAAGGTTATGGAGTTGACTGAACTGTAGGTTTGCTGATATTCCTGTTTTAGGTTATTGTTGGATTGTATCAGATAAATCGTGATGGTCACGCTGGATGTTCTACCATTGGAGTCTTGATATATTGCTTGAATTGATGTAGAGTTTATTCTGGTTGCAGAAACGGTTAGGCCACTGTAGTCTGCATAGTCTTGGCTTAGAAGGGTTGGCTCAACCATGAACTTGATGGTTTCACTAAATATGCTTGGTCTTTCAGGGATTGTTCTTGAACCAAGCTCTATTATGCCTTCATTCGATTTTAAAGTGAAACTGTAAGTTTGAAATTCTGTAAAGACAAAATTGGCTTTTCCTCCACTTGTAATATGTCTTCTCTCTACAATAAAGCTTGAACCATTAAGATTAACTTTTGATTCAAGATAGACATCATGCAATCCGATAAAGTCGATTATTTCGCAAACATAATAGAAGTATGGGCTGGCAGGCTTGAAAATATAAATATCTTCATAATCATAGATTGGAACATAACTCCTCGTACAGTTTTCTCCAACCCTCCATTTTATGGCTAAAGGCCTATTCTCAACTTCAAGAGTATAATTTCCATCAAGCGTAAAATTGAACGGAGCTCCAGAAGCCGGATAAACAGTAACATTGATGCTTCCATCCTTAAGGCCTGTCTCCTCGCTGTAGGGCCCATAAAAATTGTATATGCAAGCCTCATATTCATATGAGACAATTAGTTTCGGCGCATTTTCGCCAGCCGATTCTGAAGCTCCAAGGTAGATTAACTCTGAGCCTGAAGGAGCCAGTCCATTGATGTCTCTGCTGCTTCTTAGGCATAGCTTTGTGTTTCCTTGCTTGTTTATCCATGATTTTCCATCTGAGTTTAGCGTAATGTTTAGCCAGTTTCCGCTTCCGCCAATATTGGCTGTATCGTTTGAGCCTCCATTGCCAATGTAATGTTGCCTATCATAGTCTCCGGCCTGCAGTGGGATATGCGGATATGTAGGCTGGCCGTTCTGCACTATAATTTCAAAATCCGTGTCGCTATGGTCGAGGGAAACATGTATGCTGATTATTGCCTGTGTGATGTTAGCGTTGTCTGGAATATTGGCTGTGTCAAATATTAAGAATGCCCTGTAGATTGAATAGTTTCCGTCGTATTCTTGGCCTACAGCGATTAGAATGCCGCCGTCAATTACTTCTCCGCTGTCAGCGTCTCTTGCAGTTGTATAGCCTGATGCTTCCGCGTATATCATTCCGTCATAATTTAGAGAAGTAAATGTTTTGGTTGTCGTTATGGTTGAGGCTTTTGAGGGTTGATTGAATTGTGTGAAAGCGAGAAACATGAGCATAATAAAGGCGATAAATAGAGGCTTAGACTCCATAGGTTAGCACCTCACGTTTTCTGGTGTTGATGTAGAGCCACATGATTAATCCTATAACAACTATTATTCCGCTTAGCAGAAACGTGTACTTTAGAAATTCCAATACGTTATTGGCGTTATCTCCAAGATTGAACTGTTGCTGAAATTGATTTATTATCGCTAATGCAGGCCAGCCTAAACTAACATACAAAATTGCAAAAATGAACAAGGCAGCCATAAAGCCAACTATAGCCCAAACAACACTTCTAACCGGAAAATACTTTATCACGTTCATTTTTTCCTCCCTCCAGTAACCATTTTAAGCATCCGCTCTGGACTTGCAACTGGAACTTCAACTTTCAACCATCCATAAAATCCATAAGGCAAACGCTTACCCCTTCTCTTTTTATGTTTAGGCAAAAGAAATTCAGGCTTCTTTGGTGGAGCCAATAATGTTTTATTTGTTTTGGGGTATATTGTTTCAGAAATTTGGCTGAGGCTTGTTCTTGGGTATTCTACTACCTTCTTTTTACTACGTGATATTAGAATGCTTTTGGTTTTGTTTTCAATTATCGGTTTTATAAGGTGGTCTAATGCTTTTTTTGGTTTGGATGTTGAATGTGGAAAGAGTTTTGTGAATTCTGCAAGGCTGAATCCTAAAATGCTTTTGATTAGAGATTGGCCAGAGGCTGTTTCAACTGTTTCTGGAATATACGGAAGCTTTGGCCTCTCCTTGATTGGCGTTAATGTTTCTAATTCAGGCTTGATTAATGCGTAGGATAGGCCTCCGGTTATTTTTTTGAGCCAATGCTCTGAAACCCATGCTGAAGTCCTCTGTCCAACTCCAGCATATTTCGTTATGAGCAAAGCGGAAGTTTTTGGCGTTTCAGCAAGTTCCCAAGCCAACTGCTGTTTCCACAAAGAATGCGCGGTAGGCCTTGCAAACTCAGGAATATCAACGATTCCCGGAGCCAACCTTCCTGAAATACGTTTTCCATACCAGCCCCAATGTTCAGCAAGCCACTTTTGCGCGGGAAGCTTTATTCTGGTTTGAACGAATGCTTTGGTTGGAACCTTAATTTTTTCATAATAAAATTTGTAGGCTCTACTGAACTTTACTGTCCTCGCAATTTTCCTGTAGGTTTCAGTCTGCTTTATCCAGCCTCCAATTTTGCCTGGGCCTATCTCCCAAAATATTGAGCCTAAAAATACATCTGTAAACGCTGAAGCAATTTTATATTCCTCGGATCCTTCGGTTAGCGGATTTGGTGGTGGCGGAGGCGTTTTTACGCCAATAATTGAATATGGAAAATAAGATATGCTCTCAACGGATCCAACGGTTCCCGCAATTGCACCTCTTATAGGTCTTGGTACTTCCCTGTTTTCCATGATCATTCTTGCCATTCCCTTTTCATGCACTTCTCTGAGCCTTTCCGGTGGCATACCGAACGGCATCACTTGACTCTGAATATCCGTAATTACTCCAGAATACCTTTGATCTTTGGATTCAAGTGGCAACTTTTTCTTGGCATAATGTTTTTGCCTTGCATTTACGGCCTGCCAAACCGGATGCTTTAGCTGTGCAACCCCTACATCTCCACCTCTTTCATGCAATACTGAACTCTCCAATCAATATTTACCACTATTTGTGGTAAATAAAATTTACCACTATTTGTGGTAAATATTATAAACCACTTCTGGTGGTAAATAATTATTGATGGAAAATGTGCAGGGTTAAGGCTAAAGTTAAAGGTAAACCGGTAATTTTGCAGACAATGGGATACCGCGGTAAAAGTGAAGCCAAAACTCCGCTTGCCGACCTCCGCCAAGCCAGAACAATGGTTGTTCCAAAATCGGAAGCCCGCAAAATAGGGCTTAAAGTAGGCTCTACAGTAACAGTCAAGATTGGAAAAGCCAAAATCCCAGCTGAAGTCAAAAGATGGAGTTATGGAAGCAGGCTTCTGGTTCCGAAAGAAGAGTATCCATTCAAGAGGCTGTCAACAAAAACACTGTCGAAATATCTTATTCCATAAATTTAAAGGAGAAATTGAAATGGCAAGAAGAAAGAGAAGAAAAAGGAGGAAAAGAAGAAGGTAGGCCGTTTCTGGCCTTGGATGGTGCGTGAGGTTGGCTAAGAGTGTCTGGCAACGTGACACTGAATTCCTGCATCCCTACGTTCGCTTTTTGGTTGATAGCATAGCAACCATCAGAGATTACATTCGAGACAGAGCATGGGCAAGAGCGGCACGATACCTATACTGGTTCATGAGCTTCCTTGATCCTCACATAAAAGAAAAACTAAGCGAAGACAGAGCAAAACTCAAAAACATACTTAAAGGAACATTACCCTATACGGAAGAAATTTTCCAAGAAATACTCGACAATATCATGGATGAACTGCACAAGGAAGGCTACTTTGCAGGAGCAAAACACAAAATCATCTATATAGGAGAGGAAGAAGGCCTTAAAATTCCAGCGGGAACGTGAAACTTATGTTTGCTTTGACAAAAAAGGTTTTAGATGCATACTATCCGCCTGAGGAGTTCTATATCTTCATTACTTATGCTCCTTTAGGCTATGGAAAAAGTGCCTATGATTTTAAGTCTGGGGTAGAGGTGATTCAGAGAGTCTATCATATTGATGAAGGCTTACCTGTTATGGAAGCCAAGAATGCATGGGAAAAGCTGAAGGAATTTATCGTTTTTCATCCGACTCAATTCTTTGAGAAGATAAAGCAGATAGAGCACAGCAAGCTTAGGAGAGTGCCTTTCATTATCTGGGAAGATATGGGGCTTTGGCTCTATGCCTTGGATTATCATGACCCCTTCATTGAAGCTTTCATAAAATATCTAAATGTTGCAAGAACCCATTTAGCTTCAATCATCGGAAGCTCTCCAACGCCTGAATGGGTATTGAGAAAGCTCAGAAGATTCCCATCCGCATATACAATAAGAATCCAGAAGTTAAACAGTGATACTTCCTTATCAAATAGTTGGGCATGGCTAAGAGAAGCAGTAGGCTATGTGTTTTGGCTTCATGCAGACCTAAAACATAGTGGTGTCAGAACTATATGGAGAGATAGATTTCACTGCAAGATGCCAGATGACTTCTATGCATGGTACAAGCCAATCAGAGACACATACGAAGACTTAGCACTACAACTCGTTATGGAAAAATGGGATGAAATAAGCAAGAAAAGCTGAGCGCTCCTACTCGAAAACTACCCACAACTCAAACTACCAGAACTAAAACATGTATAACCTATGTATATAATCAAGTTAAAGAAACAAAATTTGAGGAGATTTGAAGGATGGTGATGATTGATTTCCCAAAAGACCATAAAAGGAAATTGAGAAGTGAGTTTAACCAGTTCAGAGTGATAGCAAGATGCACAACTTGTGGTGAAATATTCTTAGATATGCCTCTTGGAGATTTTCTGGAGAAGCATAGTTGGGATGCGGAGATGCCGGATAGATGGTTTGTTGA
>QMQW01000002.1 GCA_003650625.1 Thermoproteota archaeon
CAATTTCAAAGCTAATGTAAGCATAATACTCATTTTCAACACGAGAAATTTGAACTCTTCCATATTTAAGCTTCAAAAATCGTTTAAGCTTTGGTGGAACATACATCGGCAACCAAACTCTTTTATTATTCTGTAATGGAACATTAACAAAGTGTCTTTCAATTCTAACATCTACACCTTTAAAACTGATAATATCTGCTTTAAAAATAGGTTTTTCTCCTTTGTTTGGATTTCTTAACCAAGCCCTGTAAGTTTCAATAGCTTTATTCATTGCTTCTTGAACTACATTAGAATGCAAATCCTGAAACTTCTCTCTAACTCTTTTATAAGCAAAAGTATGAACATTTCCTCTGGTTGGATATTCACCAAGCTCATCTATTGCTCTAAGCCATTCATTTACACACTCCTTAAACCTATTAATCGTTGCATCAAGCTGTTCTCTTTTTCTTTTGTTTGGTTTCATTAATTTGAACTTTTGTGTGAGCCTCACATCACACACTATAAAAGAAAAAAGGTTAAATATTTTATGCTCTAATTTCTTGCTGATGATACTCTGAGGTATATCCTCAGAGTGGATGGGTCTCTGACCGACCCGTATGCGGACTACCGCAACCGAAGTTCCCATGTTGGGAACCTCTCCGATTCGGCGGGGAGAGGAGGTCAGAAATCTTCCATCAGGTGAAACCTCGTACAGCTTGTATCTATCAAAATCTCTAAGTTTCCTTATCAGAACCCTCTTTCCGACAAGTTCCGCAAACTCACTCATCCTTCTCACCAAAATGTCTCTTTATCCACTCCTTAAACTCAACAACTTCTACCTCAAACCCCTTACCATCAGGACGAATCGTAATCTCCTCAATATAGGACATATCAACCACCAAACCTTGTAATGAGTATAATATAGGCAGATGAAACAGCAATCAGAAACAACCCTTCAAAAACAAACACAGTTCTAATTACCTTCCTTACCTTCACAGAATCACCAACCTCCCAAAAAGTCCCAAACTTCTTTTCTTCTTTTTCGCAGTTCTTCCTCATATTCCTCTTGCTTACCATATAATCTTCCATCTAGCGATGGCTTAATTCCTGTTATTCGGCTTATTTTTATACTTTCAAGTCGCTTGTAAAGCTTCCCAACACGGTCTTTGACTATTGGAAAGATTAATTCGATTGGTAATAAGGAGACTAACCCATATTTAATCTTAAGCCAGACATCAAAATCTGTCACAACCTGATTGAAACATTCTTCCCAAGCCCAGATGCAAAGCCTAGCCATCCCACAAACCCTCTTTCCCATACACCTCGTGCTGATATATTCCTTGACAACCTCCGTCAGATTGAATCTTCCTGTTTTTACCTCGTGAACATAAATAAATCCATTTTCAAATTTCCATATAGCATCTGCCAATTTAACAATCTGACCATCCCTAAAGCAGGACCATTCATATCTAGCATCTATCAGCCTATACTTCCTTATGACTCTCCACCGATACCTCTCTTTTAGAACCTTTATTATTTTGTCAACATCATACACCAGACAAGCTTTTACTGCTTCGTGAAAAAAGCCGTCAGACAACATTAGTCCGAAAAACCTCCTACAGGAAAATAATCCTCATACTTACCCATATACCTCTTACACACTATCAGAGGAATGTAAATCGTTTCTAACTCCTCATCCGTTTCTATTTCAACAATAAGCATCTTCTTGATGTTGCCCCTCAACTTGCAAACATCATCGTAAGGGCAATACCTACACACTTCCTCAGCATCAACAACCTTGAAATCTACACCTACCATCATTCATTCCCTCTAATTACTTCAATCTTCTCCATAACAACTTCCTCTAATCTCGCAAGAAAGCTAACATAATCCTCCAAGTTTGATATCTTTTCCTTCAACTCCTCTATTTTTTCTTCAAAAAGCTCACTTATTGCAGACATGTCTCCACCATCGTATATGACATTAGCAACATTGCAGATAAGAGAATTGAACTCATCTTCGTCATCACAAACATCTTCAAGGTTCTCAATTCTGTGTTGCTTACACACCTTATCAATCAACTCTTCTATCTTATCTATAATTTTCCCTACTGCTATTTCTCTTTTCCTTTCCTCTTTTAATTTCTTTAATTCCAATTTCTTCTCCTCTATTTCATTCTCTAACTTTCTTATCTTTTCATCTATATCCATCATCATCCAACTCCATATCCAAAAGAATTGAATTAACAGCAACGCTCATCTTTCTCATTTTTTCCTTAACATCATCTGGCAAATCTAACTTCATTAAAGCACTATGCAAATCCGACCAAGCATCTCTCAAGCGTTCCAATTTCTTATCAATCATCCTTCATCCTCCTCAACCCAGTCATATCTCTTCTGCAAATCAACACGGATTAAAGGTTCGAAAACCTTGGCAATTTCTACTGTTAATCTGACATCTTCCCTGCAATGAGAAACTATGTCATCGTATTTACCTTGTTTATACAATGTAGCAACATCAGAACCAACAAACTCATCAGAATAACTTATACCAAGCATACTTGCAGTAGAATGCAAAGAAAGATTTGAGCGTGCCGATTTTCTAAGATATTTTTTTATTATCCAAAACAAATCAACATGCTTAATCATAAACAAGGGTGAAGGGTCTAAAGAATTCTTAATCATCCTACCAGCCAAATACGGAACATCGAACTTATCTCCATTGTATGTTACCAAAGCATCCCACTTCTCACTACTAAGAACATTCAAGAAAGCATTCAACTGCTCTACTTCTGATTTATCTGGAGGTAGAACAATAACATCCTTACCATCAGAATAACCAATACAAATTACACGAGGTTCTAACTTCGAATTACTGTCTGGCAAAAAAGGGTCAAGAGAAGTAGTTTCAATGTCAAAATAAAGCAACTTCAACCAGAACCACCTACTGTATTTAGCATCCTCTTAACCAATAACCTATCATGCTCTCTGGTTCTCATAACTGTTGAATGGTCTTCCTTACCTCTGTTTTTCCTGATGATTGCCTCCCAGTTAGGAGTATCACCCTCTAACCTTCTAAGCTCTATTACACAATCAAACTTCCTGAATAAATCCTCCTGTAACCTCTCCTTAGCTTCCGTTCCTTGTAGTGGATGCATCGTCATCAGGAAATGATACGAATGGTTGTATAGTAACTCATAGATTATGTGCCTAACTTCGTCATACAGAGTTGGATACAAGTTCCAAGGAAATCTAAAGCTGTCAGGGTCTTTTATTTCAACCCTCTTATCACCAATATCAACATAACCTTGAGCAAACCACTTGTCCATCAAATACTTCTGGTGTAAGTTTATAACCTCTGAAAGCCCGTCAACAATCTTTAATGTGCATTTAGAAGGTTCAAGAACTGCATTCTTAAACTCTGTCCAAGAATCAACAACTCTTAAATCTATGTTCGCAAGTTCATCGTCTGTATATCTCAAAAATTCCCTCTGAGAACCAAACTCTGGGTCAATGTACACAACATTGTGTCCTAGCTTACTCAACTCTACAGCAATCTTGACACAACAGTAAGTTTTTCCAGTACCAGAGTTTCCAACCAACAAAATCTTTTCCTTAATATATCTCTTAATCTCTTGTAATGTTACCATTCTCTTCCCCCTCCTTTATCTCAACCTTCCTGACAACAAAAGATTTGTCAGAAATCTGTACTATCTCTAAAATCGTGTCAAAATCTATCCCCATATCTTTCCTAAGTTTCTCAGGTATTAACAAATACAAACTAGAACCGAACAACTTGGGTTGCTTTATGAACCTATGTCCCATAAGAAGTAGCAAAGTATAAATTGTTTAAAAAGTTTTCGGTTGAGAAAACTCAGAACATTTCAAAAGTCCGGCGTGTCTCTGGATAAACCTTATACAAGAACATCCTTATACAATGCTCCTCAGGCAAACCAAGATAAGTACAAACCTTTCTTGCGTAATCCCTTGCAGCAGAAATAACCCTCTTTTTTGTTTCCTCAGAAAGCTCCTTCCAGTAAGGTGGTTCTTCAATTTCAACAGAGTTAATTTTTATCATAAAGAATAGTTCAGACACTCAATATAAAAAGTTTTCTAAAAAGAAAAAAGGGAAGGGAAGGAAAGAGGCACTAAAATGCCTGAAAAGCCTTCTTCATATTGTCATATAGTTTCTCAAAAACTCTTTCACATTTACCCTTATCTACATCTAAATATCCACAAACCTTTTCAGCATATTTTGCCTTTGCAATTTCTTTTGTTCCAGCCATCTTTTCTCACCCCGGTATTCCATTAAAAAAAGGGTATATATATAGTTTTGTCCGACAATCATTCAAGAAAACGCTGAGAACCAGACAAAGAGAACCTTCTCCTCATTCTTGATTTACGCTTCATAGCAAAATGCCTTGCAACATCAGAAGCATAACCTTGTTCAAGTAACCAACGATAATACTTGTCATCCTTCATCAAATTCACCGTTTGCAAGTTTTTCCATAGCAACTTTGAGTTTTTCAAAATCTATAACATCCAAAGAATGATAGAACCTATTAAGCTCAATTATAAAGCGAATAGTATCTGAAATATGCTTATGCCCCATTAACTTCTTAACCCTGAGCAAATACTCATATTGGTCCTGCGTAATTCTGAATGTTATTTTCATAATCCTTTGACTTTCTCCTCAATCTTCTTAGAAAGCTCGTCAACAAGTTCTCTTTTACTAAGTTTACCTTGTTTATAATCCTCAAACAACCTATCACAAGTATCCTTATCTACAAACAACCTACAAAGTTTCTCAAGCTTTTCAATCGTCATAGTTTCCTCAAAATATCCACAAGTTTAAGTATGCCAGAGGGACTATCAAACCCATATAACATAAAAACTCCTTCCTTAGAAGCTAATGTTTCAAACTTGAACGAATCTTTAACATTCCAATCCTCATCGTATACTGAACATTCAACCTGAAGACCACCATAATCAGCATCACCCAACTGAACATCGAGAGAACCCTTGCTCCTACAAACAACCCTGTATTTGTACCTACTTAAAGATTCCTTTATTTCCTCAGACATCTTGGAAACGCCTTCGAGAACATCAACTTTTTCCACTCTTATACACCTCCAAAAACTTAAACAAAAGCTTCTTTATAAGAGCATAATCCTTAGCATCCATAGAACCCTTATTAACAGATTCTATAGCATATTCAAGAGCTAACAGCAAATGCTTGGAAACACACCAGTTCTCCTCATCGAAATTTAGCTCCTTAGCAAGTTTTTGCCTAACCTTTCTAACAGTTTTAAGATAATCTATAAGTTCTGTTTTACCAAATGCAACCTTCTCAATCAGGTGTTCTTCCGTATGAAGTAAATGAGTCAAGCACAATAAAGCATTCTCAATTCCAGCCTTACCAAGCTCCAAACCTTTAGTATCTGAGGTCATCTATCTCCCTCTCCAATTTATCAAAATCTACATCATCAAAATCCTCTTCACATCTACCACAATCATCAAAATCATCGTATTTTTCAAGCTTCTCAAGCTCGTCGTCCATTACTATTCTTCACCTCCAAATATCCTACTAATCAACGACTTCAAAGCACCCCCCTCTTCTTCCTCTCCCCTAACTTCTTCTTTCTCTTCTTTCTTAATAAACTTTTCCAATCCACGCCTAACTCTCTCATACCTTCTTGTCAATCTGACAAGTTCCTTATCACAACCTAATGAAGTATACAACTCAAACAAAGGTTCAACATCTAACGAAGGAACATCTATCTTTTTTCTAAATGTATAAAGCTCAAGATAATTCTCAAGGATTCTCACTATATTTCTACAAGCATCAGCTTTCCACTCTTCCATAAAAATCACCTGTATCTGATAAAACCGTACTTCAGATATCTAAATAATAAATAACCAAGATAGGATATAAAGCTTACCCCACCAGCAACACAGGAATACTTAACAGCACGTTTAGCAGTTAGAATCCTTGTATAATCTGGACCAAGGACATACTTACTCTTCTTAACCCCCCCCCCACCCGTCACAGGAACATATGTATAATAAACATATGTATGATTCGTTGCATTCAAATAATCATTTGTAACAGTAGTAACATTCACCAGAACAATACCAGAAGAACCAAAAGTCATTGGATAAAACAGTTCATAGTAACCGTTTGACATATTAACAAATGTATAGCTCGAATTAACTGAAATATTGACAGTAATGCTCGGTTTCTCTTCATAACAAGTAACATCCCCAAAAATATGCATTGTTTCTCCATATGTGTAATTCGTCTTATCTGTATAAACTGTAAGGTTCAAAGGTAACAACTTTGTACTATACCTAAAATCAGAAGGATAATCAGAAGAATTAAAATAAAGATAAACAACCTCATCCTGAGAACCACCACCAGAAACAGCTTTTATATTTATTACAAGCTTTATACGCTCATCAGGTCTAACCAATGTAGTATTTGCAATATAAAACCTATGAACAACCAAAGATGTCCCTGTTTGATACCCCATTCTAAGAGGACTAGAAACACCAATTAATGTAGAACCATTAACCGGATTGTAACGATAGAAATAAACCCTTACCTCAACAACAGGTGAAACACTATCCCCATACTTATTTCTCAAATAAAGTGTAGAATTCAAATGTTCAAGTAACAACATCTTGTAAAATTCAACAGAATAAAACGAAAAATTAACCTCATCACCTTCATAAATCGAACCAGTAGAATAGATAACAGTCCCTGAACCATTATAAAAGGACATCAAATTCTGAGTAGAACCATCATAACCGACATCAACAGGATTAGGAGTCTGAATTAAATACTGAGTCGTAGAAAAAACAAGAAATGGTAAAAGTATCAAAACAACAAAGACAATTACAAAACGCATACTATAAACTCAGAATCCTTATATATAAACTATTCTACATACCTGTAGACAATGTACCCGGCAACAGCACCTGCGGCAGCAGCAATTAACACAGATTTCCATCCAAGTGGTGTAATTATTGGTCTTCCACCAACAGTTAAAAGCTGTCCACCGACAACCAACGGAAATCTCATAACAGAAGCTGGTAGTACCTTAGAAAGTCCGTATACAAGAACGCCAAACACAACCAAACCAACCAATACTGAATATATTAACTTCTTCCCGTCCATAACTTAAAGCACCCCCTTTACTTTAAAAACATTTCTAATAATATCTCCGAATCTTAGGAGGAGCATAAGGTGCAATTTCTTCACCACCAGCAGCTAAAGCAATTATAGCAGCACAAATACAAGCCGGAACAATTACCCAAGCATACTTAAAACCAAGTATCTCTTTAACCTCTGGAAAAGGAGAAAGCAATGTAAGATACATATCTTCTATATCCAACTCAACACCAAAATACTTGGTAATGTAGGGTAAACTATAGAAAAACAAAGCAAACGAAACCAGAGAAATCAAAAACGCACCCGCCTTATTCATCACCATCTCCTCCATCTATCATAGAATCCATAACCATAATCCCCTATTTTAGTGTATCTAACCCTACCACCAGTAAACGATGGCAGCATAAATACTCCAAATATTATAAGCACAATCGCAACAACGACAGACTCCCAATGCTCCTCAACAGTTTCTTTTATGCTCTGGACAGTTGTCATCGCAGCACTACCGGTAGTTGTACCAGATTCATCTGTTGCCTGCTCCTCAACATCTATTGTAGAAGACTCCGAAGACACCTTGTTTCCATCGTATTCAAAATCTGCAATTATTATGTACTTAGAACCCTCAAACTTAAACTTATATGTGAAAGTCTTCTTCGACTTTGCACCAACAGTAATTGACTCTGTATACTTATCTCTTATCTCACCAGCAGTAGCAAGAGTTGCAATCCAAGCAGCAAGCGACTTCTTCTGCTTGTAAACAGTTAGAGTTCCTGAAACAGCACTATCCATTTCATTATGAACAATTACATCTACATCGGTTGTACCGCCTTTACGCAATGCAGATTTAGATGGAACAACCTCCAACCATACCTGTCCCTTCTTCTTAACCAATGCAGTACCAGAAGCACAAATTGAACCGTAACAAACCTTAATAGTGTATGTGCCAGTGTTTGGATATTTCACCTTTCCGAAATCATAAGCACTTGTTGTATCGCCATTACTATCAGTTCCAAGATTCTTAATTGTCAGGGATTTATCAACAACTCCATCACCATCATAATCTAATGTAAGTGTAATCGGTGAAGTAATACAACCAGTAATAGAACCAGTAATTTTCGTTTCAACATCGTCATATGTTTCAACAGAATTAACCTTCAAAGAGGTAACACGCTGACAGGTCTTTCCTTGCTTCGGACAATCAGATGGACAGTTTGATGGATTTTCACCAGATTCACATTTACCATTTCCACAGATTGGACCAGATTTAGGTTGACAGATACCACTTACACAATGTCCCGAAGCACACTCATCGTCACAATCACATTGCTGTCCGTTTGCCTTTTCCCAACAAGATTCACAGCTACCGGGATTATCGAGTTCACATTTAGGTTGACTGGACCAACCAAGACATCCATTTGATTTAACCTCACATGTCAGACATCTTCCAGAAGCATCACATGTCTTATATCCAGCATATGGACATTGATTGCAATTTGGAGGAGCATTAGACGATGTACACTTTCCACCATTACATACTAAACCTTGCTTACAATCCACATCGGCATTACAAGATTCTCCAACATCTCTAGAATGGTCATAATGACACCTTCCTTGATAACAAATTAATCCTGATTTACACTTACAACCATCACAAGTTCCAAGATATCCATGAGTACAAGTTGAAGGTGGTTTCTGACATTTACCATTGATACACTTTAAACCAGAAGAACAATCAGCATCAGTAGTACAAGTTCCCCCAGAACTGGACGAAATAGCAACATACAAAGTAGGTCCATATGTATAATGAACCTCCCTAACACCATCCCCGTATATATCCACAGTAACATATGCATTAACAGCAATACTACCACTAACACCATCTACCTCTGAAGACACTACAACAGTCCTTGATTGCCCTATAGGAGTGTAACCAGTACTACGCCTAGTAGGAATAGTCTTACCACCAGCAGAACCAGCCAATGTTACCTCGTATCTACGATTCACCACAGAGGTCGAAGGAGGAACTTCTGCCCTTGCAGTAACTATCAAAGAATTAGCCTTACGAGTATTTTTCTCAGCCTCTATACATACCTTATAATACTTATTCGTCTGACTATGCTTATAGCCACCACAATCACTATCATACGAAGCAAAAAGAGGTCTAAGTGTCATAGACATAACAGCTAACTTGAACTTAGGATTGAAATTGTAATAATAGGAAACAAAAGGATAAGCAACAGCAGTAATAAGCAACAGAGGTATTATCCAACCGAATTTCAATATCTCACCTCAGATGTCATTGTCAAACTGAGTAATGCCAGAGAAGCAAAATCAATAGCAATTGCAGTTAGAGAGAATATGTAGAAAGACCAGCACAAATGAACACCAAGCAAACCAAAAGGAACTTCCCAGATTCCCCTGCGTATGAAATACGAAGAAACAAAGAAGGCAATAGCAGAGAGTACATTAGGTAAAGTTAGATTAATTCCAACGAATGCAAATAACAATCCTTCAACTTGCACAAACATTACAGCTAAAATGTAGAAAATACCTACAGACAAAAACCAATAACTGCTAACCCTATACCAATTTATTCGCATAATATAAACCCTCCATCACCTCTTATAATATTTACTACTCTTAAATCCAAGTACAGTTTCACCATACCTAACCAACCTCATCCAATATAAGAACTCTCCATACCTGACATAGCAATAGAGCATAACACCAGCAACTGCACAAATTATAGCAATAATCCATCCAAATGTAGATTGAGTTATAACAATCTTATAATCACCAGCACCAAAGGATAGAAGCTTCATATATCTCTTAGAGGGAATGACAAAGGTAGTAGTAAAGGTTGCAGTTGCATAGGAATGAGGTGGCACATCGCCAATATTCTTCGTGAATGTTTTATCACCAACCTTAAAGGTTACAACAGCAGACTCAGCTGTATTGTTTGAAGGATTGTAAACAGTAACTTTGTAAGTTGTAGGAACACCAGAATCAGCAGTATTCGGTGTAATCGAAACTATTTTTAACTGAGAACCCAAGAACCTACCCCAGATTTTTATTATGTTCGAGCTCAAAGCATAATTCACAACAATGTTATGCAGAGTAAGCTCACCAGTTGATGGATTATATGTATAAGGCACTTGAGAACAAGAACCTCCTGATGGACAATATTCAACCTTTGAGATTTGAGAAATTGGCGAAATAACGGTAGCGTTTCTCAAAATCAAACCATCATACATCTTAGAAATTAAATGTATCTCTGCATACTGAGTACCAGCAACAATGCCTGAGTAATTTAACTTGTACCATATTGGAACGGATGTATTGACAAGATTTCCACAGACATCATAACTAATAGTTTGATTCGATGAAAGCAAGTAGTAGTAATTGTTGTTTACAACTACCCATTGATTATTTGATGTCTGCAAAATAGTAGAACCGTTGTTAACCGAAACAAAAACCGTATAATTGCCATTACACAACCTATTCCACAACGAAGAACTAGCAGGTATGCTGGTTGTATAATGGTAAGAAGGAATATTCAAAGTGAGCATATCATATGTTCCAGAGGCATTCACAAAATTCAAATGATGTAAACCCTTCATAGGCGTGTAAATGTCAAGGTTCAAACCAGAGTATGTCGGAGAGTTCGGTTCTTTTGGAGAAACAACTCTTGGATTGCTGAAAAATGTTAAATTGAAAGATTCATTTGAAAGAACTGTAACATTGAAAGGATATTCAGAATAAAGGACATAATCAATAGAGCATACCTGAGGAGACTCTCCACCGGTTCCCGGAACAAATGAATACAACGCAGTTAGATTATCGGATTGCGTACCAAACAGATTCACAACAAAATCCTTAAAGTTAATACCAGTAGCTGTACCAGTATTTATTACAGACATCCTATCATCATATGTATAAATATACAAAGCAGAATCAGCAGGAGTACTCACATTACTGCTAATATACTGATAAATTCCCGAATAACCAACAGTATAATTCATACTTCCAGATGTATACAATGTAGAATTTACATACCTAAATCTAACAAGAGCTTCACGGTCACCAGTACCTGTAGAACCGACATTCACCCTAAATGAAACCGTTATATACTTGACATTACTCACACTTAGAGAATCACCACACGAATAAGTCCTACCCGTGTTAAGAGCAACAAATGTCACATCCAAATCAACACCACTCGAAGTCGGAGTAAACTTCCAATAAACTGTAACATTCTTAAAATCACTCTCCGAAATACCTTCACCACAAAGTTTACTACCATGATAATAAATACCCCAATCATAACTACTTTCACCAGTCCGTTCAACCCTATAAAAAATCTGATAACCAACTTGATTATAACTCGAATCATACATAGTTATCATAGCCTCAACAATAGTTCTAACATCACACCGCAACGGTTCTGCCCAGAACGAACCAGACAACGGTCTAACAGCAGGAATATATGAACTGCTGACCAATCTACTATTACAAGCATCCCACAAACCACTATCACCAGAATGCTCCTTATTCAGAATATACAAAGAACCATTTGCAATAAATGTAACATTTATACAAGAGCCAGCACGAAAATGCTCAAGGTGTGGAGTCCATATACTCGGAAATCCGTCCCTAGGTGGATAATATTCACATCCAGCACCACTACAACTACCAGTAGTAAACGCATTATAGTTGAACTTGTCAATAATCTCCGTAAACCCAATACCAGTAGCTTCAACACAACCTGTCGAAGAATTTATAGAAAACCAAGAAGCATTGTTGAAATTGTAGTTATTGATTATGAAATTTGCATCATGGTGAATAGTTACATTACTGAAGGGAACAGAACCATTAAAGTTCGTCCAACCAGATGTCGTATAATAATCCCCATAGAGATAGTAATACTTACAGGAATTAGCAGACATATTTGAACCCAAGTTAAAGCTAACATTCAGAACATTTGGATAAGAACAATGAATTTCAATTGGAGATACAAGAGCCGACAAGTTATAATCATACAAAAGTATGTCAGAACAACCAGAAGTATCTCTCAAGTTAAAGTTATACATAAAAGGATGAATTGTCGCTGTTACACGCTCTGTATAGTTTCTCTGCATTCCCAAGGAATCACAGACACTAAGCAACAACCTTCTTGAGTAAGCTGGATATGTCCAATTGTCGGTAAACGGAGGAGAAGCAACAATAGTAACAGAAAGCCAGTCAGACGCCCTAACATCATTAGAAACAACAAACACATACTCATCAACATCTCTGACATAAGTCGTTCCGTTACATCCATCAAACAACATCTCCGAATTGTTAAACAAACCCAAACAGGAAACATTAGGATGTGCTGAAAAATTCAGCATAGCATATCCGTTAACATCAACATGAAAGTAAACATAGGCATAATCACCACTATCAGCAAGCCTATCTATACTAACAATTGCAAATGACAAAGGAATAAGCAGTAGGAACACTAACGCCGACGACTTAATAGTAACGCACCCCCTACAGCAACAATTACTATTGGTAATAAGGTACTACCAGTATCCTTTAAATCTTTATTTCCTTTACCGACAACATCTAAGTGAAGTTCAGCAGAGTAATTATCAGCAACTGCTTTAACAACATTTTCACCACGCTTTTTCAATGTAACATTCAAAGTATCCGATAAATCTGTTACACTCTCATAAGTTTTAACCAAATCATCGTTTAAATATATATCCATATCTATTCCCGGTAAAGTTGCATAAATACTAATCACAGCAGTTTCACCCTGAGCATATGTTGTTTTATCAGATTCCAACTGAATATCATAAGGAATCCTTGCAGTTCCAACTTTAATTGTTATCTCCTTAGAATCCTTCAAATTATCACAACTTACCGTAACTGTAGCTTCGTAATCTCCTTCTTCATTAACAGTTCCATAATCCCAACGATAGTAGAAGTAATTACCCGACATTTCAGCAGTACTTGTGTATGTCTTCCCTCTAAATGTGAATGTTACAACAGGAGTGCAACTTGAATAACCTGAAACATAAAGAGCTACCTCATCACCAGTCCTAATGATGTTCCCATAGACATTTGTAAATATATTTATCTTTAAATAATCTTCTTCCAAACGCTCTGCCGTAAATTCTGTATGAGCAATGTCCTCAGCAGCACGAACATACAGTATATACTTTTTACCTTCTTCAAGTCCACACAAAGAACCGCTTATGTAATTAGGAGTTGCTATCAAAATACGAGTTAAAGTTGCAGATATTCCACTATAATGTGGTCCAATCCCCGGATAATCACAACCTTCTTTTTCGCATAACCATACATAATAATTGTAAGGAGAATTGCCACAAGCTGGTGAACGAACTACATCTGCGTAAAATTGTACACATAACCTTTCATTCTTAACAACAGAGCTTGCATGCAAATTCTTAATCTTAGTAGTACAAGCACCTTTCACAGAGTAGGTAATTGAACCAGTTTCAGAACAGCAATCTGGAGTATATCCACTCACAGAGCAAGCAGGGTCATCATCGTATTTTGAACGACACCAGTTATAATCCTTAACCTTGTAGTAAGCTTCCAGTTTGTAAACACCTTCCTGAGATGTCTCCAAAAAATCAGCAGGAATCCTAAATGAATCACACCCTCCCCAAACAGCTCTTGGTGCTTCAACAGTGGTTGTTTTAACAGTACCATCTGGACGAGTCAGTTTAAGCGTAACAGTAGCAGGACAAATTTTATCAAAATCAAACGAATCACTACCAACACCCCTCGCATAGAACGAACAAGAAACTGAACCAATCTTCTCACCAAGAGAATACGAATCCCTCAAACGACATTCAAAAGGACCAGAAACACCGTTTGCATATCCAAGAGTAACAGAAAGAGTACCTTTCAAGTAATGTAAAGGATGAAATGCAAAGGACAAAGGAAATAACAAAAGAATTACAAAAAACCACCTCATATTATTTTAAGCACCTCCAATCTAACAATTTCAAGAGGATAAATTGAAAGAAAATCCAACCTAGCAGTATAAAGCACCATCAGATTGAAAAAAGTATACGCTACAACTAAACAAGCTCCTACGATTAAACCCTCATCCTTTTTACCAGAGTAATAGTAAGGAATTGCAAATAATAAATAGTATAAACCAAACACAGCAGAAAGCAACGCTTTCTTCCAATCCTTAAACGCTATCCATCCAACAATACCAAAAACAATCATTGACAAAATTATCCTAACAATCATGTCTCCATCTCCACCCCCAACAAGTATTTCCTCAATGTCAGCTTATATAATTTACCACCAACCTCAACCAGAGCAAAAGATTCACGAGGAACAAATGTGTAAACCTTGCCCTGTGGAGAATCTATAACAAAAACATCCCCGTCAACAGGCATCATTTCTTTAACTTCTCTAAGCTCGTGCATATACTTAACCTTAACACCCAAAACAGTTATCTCATCACCAACCCCGTAAACCTTCTCAGGATAAACCGTCAACTTACTTTTCTGCTCATCATAGCTCTTAACAGTACTATTATTTGTAGAATATGAAATATAATCAACCCTAGCATACATATCATACTGCCTAGGTGAACCTTCATACCAGTACTGCTTAACCGCCTTAGTATACTCTAAATCGGCAACATGAATAGTTCTAGATTCAAAACCGAGAGTAAATTTAGTGTTATACTTCAGAACAATTGTATCTCTGGTTGCCTTAACAGGAATAAATGCCATCTTACCGACAATATAAGCATACGCAGGTTCGTAAGCATACTCCCTACCACATATTACTAATTTATAATTTGAATAATAAGCATCACAATCAGTAAAAGGTAGATGAGTCGGTTCAGAAGTTAGCACCACATAAGAAGTATGAGCATTTAAACCAAAATACAATGCAATTGGAACAAGAACCAAAGGAATTATCCATAGCTTCATTTACACCACCGATGGATAACTTCTAAATCTTGGATACGCAATGTACATTGAAACAGCGATTATTAACGAAATCAACATTGTTGTTAGCAACCCCTTGTAAGGAGAACCAAAGTATTTAGTATACAAGATAGCAGCATCATAGACATAGTGAGCTACAATTGCCGACCAAAGAGTATTTGTAATCTCATACAAACCAACAAATAACAAACCAGCTACAAAAGGAAAGATTGTAAGCTTCCAATCACCATAAGCAGGATAGTGAAAAATTGCAAATGCAGCAGATGAGGAAACAGCAGCAAGAACCCCTGCAAATACACTTCCATACACACCAGAAGCTGTTTCTTTAAGGTTAATATAACCTAAGCCTCTAAAGATTATCTCCTCAGCAAAAGCAATCTCAAAAACAAGAAACAAAACAACAGGTAAAGGTAAAGTTCCACCCCTCCAAGACTCAGCAAGAATCCATAAAGATGACGGTTTAGCAATAAACATTCCACCCATTGCCAAACCAGCCATTAAAAAACCAACGATGATACCAAGAACAGTACCCTTCCAAGTATCCTCTGTTATATCAATTCCAAGGTACTCAGGTTCAAACCTACCACGATAGATTCCAACCATAGCAAAAGCACCAAGAGTTCCCGTCATATAGAATGCTCCAACCCTCGGTTCAAGTAGTAAAACACCTAACATACCAAAGAAAAGTAGAAGCATCCATATGAATACCGAACCCCGTGCATCTGTCACCATACCACCGCCAGATACGGCGTAAATATTGCAAGCAACTTAAACGAAGTCAGAAGTCCAACAAACACACCAGCACATACAGTAATTAACAATGCAATCTTCCAATCCTTCAAATGCTTCAACAATACATAGTATATAGGAGTAAAGTACCCAAACAACAATGTCATAGCAATCCAAACCTTCTTATGATATGATGGCAACCTATTTGAATGAATCAACCAGTACATAATTCCAACAGATACACCCAAGGATATTGCAATAAGAACATACAAGGCACTCGTAGGCAAGACAGGTGCAGGTTTCTCAACAGGTTGAGCTGAAAGAGTTATTGCAGCACTCATCTTGTCCCACTGTGCCTTCAACCAATCCGTCAAGCTATCATACCCAGCAGATTTAGCATAATACTGCAAACCAAAAACAATCAAAGCTAAACCAATGATAATCCTCATAGTGTCCATAGAAGATGATGAAGGTTGCTCAACATCAGTACTAGTTACAACAACCATCGGTTGAGGTGCGTATTGAGGATATAATCCTCCGTTAGGCATCTACGCACCTCCAAGTGTTATCATTAATCCCTTGAAAGTTTCAACACCACTAATGGGCATAGCAACCAATGCAACCCTGCCAACACCGATTATCATAATTATAATGGCAATGACCCCTATTATTATGTTGAATGGTGGCGGTGATATAGCAGCAACCATCATTAGAATGACAAGCAAAGGTAAAGCCAGTATAAACTTAAAGAGGTATCCAACCGATGTAAGCGTATGTGGAAAAAAGTATCTGAACATTATCAATCCAAAGAACAACATTAACAAAGCACCAAAACTAGAAATAAAGAAACCCTTGTAATTACCAGTTCTCTGAGCCTCTCTAGCACCTTCGAATACATACTTAACTGGGTAAGCAACTGCCCCTCCAACACCCTTTATAACACTACCAGTAGCACTAGCAACGGGATATAACAAATAACCTTTACCAACTCTTTTTGCCATGTTTCAACCCCCTAGCAACCAAAACAAATCCCAACATCAAACCAAATACAGATAACAACGCAGTAGTCGTCTTCTTCTTCGAATACCTCTCATACTCCTCATCCGAAAGAACCTTTATAAACTCACCATAAGTCTCCTCAGTATCCCCAGCACAATCATGAACCCTACATGTCAAAGAATACACAGTACCAGCAGTTCCTGAAGGAATGTTTATCACAATGTCTTTAAAGCAAATTCTATCCCCAGTATCCCAAGCATCATTGTCATTTCTATCTTCAAAATTTCTAACATCCCAAGCAAACCATCCCCACCTACCAATGATTTTCTCACCAGTCCATATATCATCAACAGAACATTCTATCTTGTATGTTGCACGCAAAAGAGGTCTTGGACAAGGATGCTCATTGACATAACAGAAGGAAACAGTAACACTTGAACCTTCCTCAGCATAGAATGTTTTCTCGAAAGGATTTATTGAAAGCTCTGCATTTTTTGCATCAGTAACTATCAAATACGGAAATCCGAAACCAACCATCAAAAGCAAAAACACAACTACTCTCGCAGTAATAGTACAGCACCTCCTATGAGTAAACCTATCAAAATTAAATCTACATTATCCTTCACAGTATCAACAGCCTCCTCACTACCACTCTTACCCCCACCACCACAACCACCGCCAATATCTGTCGAATTCTCACCACAGTTCTTTACACCATCGTAACAATGTGCCAAACCACAATTCTCACACCATAAGGGCGAAGATTTATACTCTCCACTCTTCCACATATCATAACATTCATCCCTATACTCCTCCTTACCAGTTTCATCAATCTCATCTTTTATCTTTTTGTCCCTCTCCTCCTGCTCCTTCTTCTTCTCATACTCCGATGGAGAATAAACCTCCAAAAACGGAGAATAAACTGTTATGTAACCCCTCCCATAAATATCCTCAACATTACTTATATCACATCTAATCCAGTAACGATGTCCCTCTTCAAACACATTTGGGTCAACATAGAACACAGTACCATAAGTAGTCTGTATAGCAAACTTATCACCAATACATATCTCCTTCTTATACCTAAACGGATTCTTCACAACTTTGAAAACAGCAGTTCCATATCCCTCCCACTTACCACAGCCATAATATGGTTTACCGGGATAACCGGGAAACAAATCCTCATCCCAGCAAATATTAGCATATGTGTCATCATCTATCTTCAAATAACCCTTACGACTAATGAGAGTAGTAAACGGATAAAACCCACTCCGAGCAGATGTCTCATAACACTTAGAAAATAACCCAGAGGCAACGGTCTCCTTCGTATCTGCATCATATATAGAACATGCAAATCTTATCTTATCTAAATCAGCACACTTTCTAATCATAGTATAATAACCACCAGCTTCTTTTTCAGATGGCAACCATATATACATTGTAAGGTCTAACCTATCCCCTTGTTTCACCTCTAAATACTTCTGGTCGAACATTTGAATCCAGAGTAAATCAAGTAAATTAGGTTCAGAACGAGGAATAATACGCATACCTACAGAATAAGAAAATGCCAATGGTATAAACATCAAGATAACCACAAACCATCCATACTTCATTCACAGCACCTCTTTAAAAAATAAAAAATAAAGGAAAAATAAAAAATTTTCGGTTGCAATGCCGTATCATCAGCTTACTGTTATGTTGAACTGGTCAGACCAAGCAGATGGTTTTGCTTCTCCACCAGAAACAGTTGCCATTCCGTAGATTACACCAGTAGCTGTTCCCTTCTCTTTTCCTTTAATCCATACGGATAAGGTTACTGAACTCATCTTGTCTAATGTTAATGTGTATTGGTTGCCAGACTGTGTCAATGTAACACCAGTAGGTGCAGCTAATGATATCTCAGCTTTACCGGTATCCAGTACCAAAGGTGTCAAGGTTATACTTGCACTACCATTACCAGTATTTACCAATGTATATGATATAACTGCCGTATCGTTTGTTCCTTCAACAGTTCCAACAGTCACACTAGATGTACTTAAGCTATGGTTAATGTATGCTATTACCTTACCAGCAGGAGCAGGTGCAGCAGCAGCTGGTGCAGCAGTTACTGCTTTAGACATATACTGTCCCATAACAGCAGCGACACCTATCATTCCTAGTACTACTACTAACAGCATTGCAACCATTTGCCCAATGGTTATACCTCTCTCATTCATGCCTACCACCGACAGCAATATCCCATCTTCTATTTATAAACTTTAACAAATTTAGAAAATTTTTAACAATATTTAGAAAAAATTTAACTGGAGTTGCGTAGGCGAATATACCTAAAATAGCTTACAAAATATTGAACAATCAAAAACGAAGCAATTAGCAAGAATGAGAGCGAAAAACCCTTCATAAATTCAGTTTTTGACATAAGGTAAAAAACCAAAGAAACAACCAAAAATGCCAACCTCCAGTTTATAGAAAATTCCTCCGAAAACATTGGAACTTCTATCTTCAAATGTTTAAACCTCAAATCCTTAAAAATTGAACCGATAGACTGCTTAACAACACCAATCTCAGCAAATTTCTTAACATAATAGAAAGCCTTGGCATAATCAATTTTTAACTCACGAGAAACATCCTGAATAGTATGATATCCAGAAGAAAGATAGAGAAAAACCTTCAAAGCTTGTTCGTTAGAAATCGCATAAAGGATTTTACGATGAAGTTCATTGTCCAAATCAAACTCTATCTTCCTCATTAAAAAATAGAAAAGAAAAACAGTTGTTTAAAAACATTAAGGAGTTATCAATGCCTGTGGCAATGGTATAATACCTTTTCTGGAACTCAACGACTCCTCAACCCTACTCTGCAAATCAGTCATTTTCGAAACTATTTCAGAACGCTTTTGCTCAATAGTCGTTTTAACCTGTTGACACTTTTCAGGATATTTATCGCACAATGTCTTATATTGCTCATATTCCACACCACAGCTCCCCAAATCAGCAGAACATCTCCTCGTAATATCATCAAGCTTCTCCTCAAATTCATCCCTTGAAATCTCACCAGCAGCAAACTCCCTCACAAGCTCTCTCTTAGCCTCTGCACATTGCTGAGCTATTTCAGCACATCTTGACATCTTCTGTTCTTTCAGCTTTAACTTGGCATCAATGTTTCCCGTAATTCCGTAGAAAATTTCCTTCAGTTTGTAGGTTATCTTCTCAAATATAGTAAAATGCGATACCGATATCTGCGGTTGTGCCATTGCAAGTCCAACCAGCAACAAAACAACCAAAGCTCCATACTTCATACTAATCCACCCACACCCATTTAATTTCAAATGATGTCACCTTACCTCTTTCACCATACCTCCTATATAAATCTTTCATTGTTTCCGGCAACATATCAGACAACATATCAAAAAATCTCCTCAACTCATCATCAGTAGTATTTATATCAATGTAACAAACAATCTTACTCTCGGCAGTAGCAAACTGACACCTCAAAAAATGTTCTCCAATTGCCTTCTTACCCTGCTCTCTAAGCAAATCAACAATCTCCTCATAAACCATAATACCACCTCTTAACAACAATCATAGAAACAATTAACATATATATAATAACATAGGATACAACAGCAGGATACTCTACAATACCGGGTTCAGGTTCCATAATGTGAGCAATGTATGTATATGTCATATAAAGAACAACACCAAGCAAAAAGAAAATTGCATACCATTTAACATCAACAGTAACTCCCTTCAACCAAGAATCATAATAGTAAAAGAGCAAACCAATCACAAAACTAAGAATAGTTACAAGAAACCCCTTAAACTCCTTGACAAACTTCGCCTTAAACCTTGAAGTTATCATACGAACATAAAAAAGACGACCACCAATAGCTGCGATAAACCCATAATAAAAAGGAGTTGGAAAACTAGCAATAAATTTATTGTAAAGAGGAACAAGCCAACCAACTATCAGAGTAAGAGCTATCACTGTGGCAAATATTTGTTAATCTCCTTTAAAAATTTTATCAAACCAAGCAAACCATTATCACTCATCACACAAAAATGTTCATCTTCAACCTTCAGCGGTTTACCACCAACAACCTTACAGAATGTTTCTTTCATAAAAGAAACAAAGAGTCCAAAAAATATAAAACTTACTCCAACCTTCGTCCACACTTCCTACGATACAAATCCTCTAACTTCGACAAATCTTCAAGAACATCAACCAACTCAGGACCCTTTGCCTTCTTAGCATAATCCCTAAGTTTCTCAATTTGTTTCTTTAAATTCGCACAAACCTCATCATCAAACATAATATCAACCAAAAATCTGCTTTTTCAACTTACGCATAGTTTCAGAATCAAAACATCCTGCCATATACATTTCTCCAGCTAAATCCTCAAATTGCTCCTTATATTTCTCCATCAACTCTCTCAAAGACGAAGCTTTCTCCTTGTTTCCAACCTTTTCCATCTCATCAATTTGTCCTTTCAAAGCGTTGATAACTCTTTTAAGTTCCTCAAGCCTCTCGTAGTTTTCTGGTGAACATACATCACTCATATACCAAGAGTAAGTTTCACTTGTTTAAAAACATTTTCAAAACATTGTCAAAACAAACAAACCA
Organism: Thermoproteota archaeon; assembly: GCA_003650625.1. Next base: position 21,495 of record QMQW01000002.1, read on the forward strand.
TACACCAACAACAGCAACAATCCTTCAACCCGTGATAGCCTTCTACCAGTTCTAGCAAAAACAAGAAACATCAATGTCAACATCAACAAAACAACATAGCTCCACAGATTTACCCCAGCAAAGTTCAAAGGTTTGAAAGCTCCACAGAACCCAACAATTACATAGAAATTGAAAATGTTACTACCAACTATATTTCCAATAGACATCTCTTTCAAACCCTTATGCATAGCAATCACAGAAGTAAAAAGCTCTGGAAAAGAAGAAACAGAAGCAAGTAGCAACGCACCAAGAATGGTAGTTGATACACCAAGAACATCTGAAAGTTTAGTAATACCATCAACAGTAAATTTTGCACCGAAGTAAATCATAAAGATAGCAGCAAGAAGCTTAACAACAGCTAACTTCAAATTCTCGACAGATTCACCACCACCAATTTTCTGTTCACCAAGAAGTAAATACGCAAAGGTTAACATAAAGATAAAAGGAAACAATACCTGCGGAACCTCTCCCATAAAGTAAAACACCAACGAAAACAAAACAGCAGCAAGTAAAAACGACCAATCAGCAGCATTCATTTCTTCAAGCTTAGAAGGTACAAAAACAAGAGCAACCAACCCGATTATTACTCCAATGTTAAAGGCACAACTACCAATGACAGTTCCAACAGGCAACCCAACATCTCCGATAACGACAGAATAAACAGAGCTAATAAACTCTGGCAAAGAAGTCCCAAAAGCAACAAGAGTTAAAGCAATCAGCTTCTCACTAATTCCAAATCTCTTTGCGATTATAGAAGAAGACGAAACAAGGAAATTACTACCTACAATAAGAAGGACACAACCAACGGCAAAATATAACAAAGATTCTAATAAACCACTCACAAAAATACACGAACAAAAACAAATATAAAAAGTTAATCTCTCAAAACCCTATACTTGCCACGGTTAAACTTTATCTTCACTCCCACCTCGGCAGCAACAGAACGCAGAATTTGAGATGTTTCCCGCTTAGTTGGAGCATAATGCCCAACAAAATCAACAACATCTTCATATGTGAACTCATCTCTTTCAAGAAATTCCTTCAAAACTTCTCTAAGGGGTCTCATAAGATTTAGTAAATATAAATAATATAAAAAATTTTTGGTTGAGAAAACTCAAATAACTACAGCACGCTTTCTCACAATCTTATAACTCTTCATAAATTCATTAAACAAATCACTATAACCAGCACAATGCCTCACAAAATCTGTTTTCAACCTTTCAAGAACATCGACAAGCTCCCTTCGATACAATTTCAACTTACTATCAAAATCAATAGCATCAGCTAACTCAACATACTCAGCAAGCTTAGACAAAAAATCAACAGGAATTCTACAATAATCCTTCTCCACACAATCACCCAAAATATCTAAACGCAACCTTCCAATGAGTGTCTATATGCTCATCACACCCCAATCTCTCAGCGTCAACGGACAACGCAGTAATTAAACCCCGCATACTTCTCCTACCAGATTTTGTCATAATAGAAACCTCGACACCAGTTGCCTCAGCTTCCAATGCGAACTCCTGTCCCAAATCAACAATGGTACTCATCAATCCAGATAGCACATTGCACAAAGTCTTTTTTCCTTCCTCAATATCAATCTCTTCCTCTACCTTCTCAACAGTTTCTTCTGCTTCTTCCTCTGCAAGTTCCCCAAGTATCTTCACTATCTTATCGTAATTTTTCCTGACAAACTCTCTAAGTTCTTCCTCATTCATAACAATGGTCTTCCTATGAACTCATCGAAACTGCTCAATCCCTTGGCAAGTCCTTTCACAAAGGATTCAGCCCTTATCAATGCACCCTGAGCTTCTGGGGAATCCAATCCAAAATCCTTTGCCCTTTCAATTAGTGCAGCAAGTGAAGATTCAACCGCCATAGATATGTCCGGTGTACAAGCGTTTTTTACCTCTCTGAACTCTGCACTCCCCATAACCTTGTTGATTAACTCCGGATTCCTCTCAATCAGTTCCAAATAATTCTCCAAATCCCAAAGAGCAGAACCACAAGCCCTTACATTATATCCTCTTTTCTTTGGTTTACCCAACTCCATCATAGTTATCAAATAGGAAAATGATTATTTAAACCTTTCCCCTACTTTCCCAACTTACGCTTTATAGCATCAAGAACATCCTTAAAATACTTCGTTTCATATGCGTGTTCAGCATAATCACAACCAAGTATAACCTCATCCTCAATAACCGTCATCGGATAAATAAGAGAACCCATTCGCCTACCAACAAGTTCAACTATCCAAGGCATCTCACCGTGAATAACCCAATTAACCTCATATTCTATGTCATACCCAGCACCACGAAGCTCATTCACAATAGAGTTCATAATAACCAAAGCACGCTCACACACAGGACATTCCGTTTCAACATACATCGAAATCTTAAGACTTCTTCTCAGTTTTTAACCTCCTTACCTTTATTTTCTGAATATACTTCCTAATTTCATCAACCTGCTTCTTATACATCGGAGCAGGTGCCAACCTATCTAAAATGTACATATAAAACCTCCTACTCGTAGGAACATACAAAGGAATATGAGTTTCATCCCTATCAACAACAAACCTATTCAACGGTGAATCAACGAACTTATAATCAACCACCTTAGGATTAACATTTGCAAGAACCTCGCAATATTCAGGACCCTTCTTAGTAACAGGAGGGAGGAGAGAACGCTTTCTCGGTATAACCCTACGCCTCCTACGATAATACAAAACCCCAGCAATAACAACAAGGAAAAACAGAATAACTAAACTACTCACCCTTCTCACGACCTTTATCAGTTAAAGAAACCAAAACTTTACCCTCTGGTGTTTTAATTTTTTCAACAAATCCTTTTTTCTCAAGATGACCTACAAACTGACTTATTGAAGATTTCTTCTTACCCGTTAACGATTCAAGCTCCTCAAAAGAAACAGGTCGCCCCATACGGTTCAAAACATCTAAAATATCCTTCTGTCCCTCCGTAAGCTCCTGCTTCTCAAGAGAACTCAAAATTTCAGATACTTCTCTCTTTTTCTCCTTAGCACCAAGACCAAGGTAAATGTCAGGATTTTCATACATCAACCTAAGAAGCTCATAAAATTGTATTGTTTTTACAAAGGTCGCCTGAGAAAATTTAACAGAAAGAGCTGCAAGACAAGAAAAAAGATTCTGACAAATATATCCAAAAGATTCCTCATCCTTAAACTTAACCTTGTTCTTAGACAAAAACTCATGCAAAGCTTCCATAGCAAACCTTGCATACGCAGTAGATTTAGAAATTCTGGAAATCAACAAATATACATAGTCCAACGATTCATAAGGAACAACCATAAGCTCCATATCAATTCCATCAATTATCTTAGATGCAATACCAAGAAGCTGAACCCTGTCAACCTCCCTCTTAACCGAAGTAACATCAGTAAGAACAAGTAGACAACGCCTTATCTTGTCAATCTGTTCAAGAGTACTCATATCATAAAGGGCATCAACCCCCATATTTGCATAAAGATATTCCCAGCATTGAAGCAAGTAACCAGCAACATCCCTAACCAACTCATTAGCCAATTCCACTTCCTCCTCAACATAATAGTGCAATGCCTTAAGCAGTTTTTCCTTCAGAAACTTTTTCTGGTCTACTTTCTGCGATTCCATATTTCTCTCTTAGTTCCTCTAACCTCTTAAACTTAATCTTACTTTCGAGGTCATGTATCTTGGACTCAAGTAACTGGTCCCTAAGAAGTATGGATGCATACTTAACCTCATCCTTGGATGTAGATTGCAACAATGCAGCAAGTTCATCTCTTTCTTTAAGAACTCTATGATACATTCTACGCATATCCATATACCTACTGATATACTCCTGAACCTCCAACCTCAACAAAGCAATCTCAGATTCCAAAGCCCGTTTAACTCTAAGCAATGAATCATTTGCAGATATCAGACGGTTCATAATTGAACGATATGTATTAACCTCCCGTTCAAGTTTAGTGTATCTTTCATAGAAATCAGCACCTTGAATTGTTACCGTTTTGTTACCGTAAATATCAACACCTATAATCTGTGCATCAATAGCAGGATTGTGCTTATCTGCAAAAGAAAAAGAAATAAGTTGTTCTGGTGAAACAATCAAAGGACCAGAAATACCAAACCGCTTTAAAGGTTCAACATAGATGTCCGTAATTCTGCCAGTCCTTGATACCCTACCAACAACAACTTCAACCATTCCATCGCTCCTTGGCAAATAAGCAATTAGCTGACCTATGAAAATACCTTCAGGAAATGTGTATACTGGTTCAAAAATTGCATTAGAAACCAGTCGTAACCCTTTGGTAACCTCTGAATAAATACCGAATACATTCTTCCACTGCTCAAGCATATACTTCTGTACTGCTTCCTTTCCCAGTTTAATAGCACGCTCAAACTTCATTTTTTCAACAAGACATTTAACCTTTCCTTTACCCTGTTCTCATCAACATCAAGAAGTAGTGTCTCCTTTAAAAACTCCTTAACCTTAGCAGGGTCAGTAATTCCCCTTTTAATCGCTGCATCAATGCATTCATCTAAAACAGAATCAGGGAGAGCCATTGTTTCCTCGTGTTCCTCGATAGGTTCTTTCTTTTCAACTTCGAGTTGGTCAACCATCTTAGAAACAGATGACACACCCTCAAGCTTCTTAACACGGTCATCAAGCTTCCTGAGATTACCTGAAAGGTTTGCCAACATATCCTCTAACCGTTTCAAATCCTTTTCAATTCTCCCAGTCCTGTTAACAACCTGATTGAACGCATCCGTGTGTGTAAACGATTTCTTGAAATAATCCACAGCAGAGTCCAACTCCTTCAACCTATTCTCAACCTTGTTAACCCTATCTGTAAGCTGTATCACAGCCTTCGTAAGCTTTTTCAAAACCTCTTCAATCAAATTAACCACCTCTCAACCTCCTATCAAGCTCCTCTGCATATTCCTCAAGAGATTTAAATCCAGACGGAGTCATCTCAGGATATTCTTCCTTCTCTCTAATACCCTTTAACTTGGAAACAACCCCTTCAAGTGCTGGTTTAATTTGTATTCCCGATGGAACACCGAACCTTCTAATATAGAATGCTATACCAGCAACAGCCGCAGCAACACCACCAGCAATGTAATACTTCTTCCTGCTTGAAGGTTTCTCAGTTGTCTCCACAGGAACATAGGAACGGAAAACATTCACAGTTTCACTATGCCCAGCATAGGTAATAGTGTAGTTACCCTCACTCACCTGAACATATATTACACCATTCTGGTCGGAGAGATACTTCCTACCATTGACATCAACAAGGACACTCTTAGCAGGTTGATTATTGTCAAATATAGTAACCGCCATTGAAGAACCACAGGAACTCAAATCATAATTCCAGACATTGCCCGTCTTATTGGCACAAGCAACAGAGTAAGAAATAACATGCTCCTC
>QMQW01000003.1 GCA_003650625.1 Thermoproteota archaeon
AGGCTCATCCACACCCCTACCAGCCAAAACGGCATCTTCAATGGAAATGCCAAGCTCCCTCTCAGCCCTCCTCCATGCAGCCAGAGAACCTCCAAGCTCAGCAACCCTAATCATTAGGGCAGCCGCCTCCCTACCTGAAGTTGACAAGAAAGCCTGTATAACAGCCTCCCTCACCCTCATTACCCTCAATTCGATTCTGTGATCTTTAGCCGCCATTCTCCTCAACAACCCAAACTTATATCTAAGCGAAGCAGTGTCCTCAAGTCCAAGCCACTGGAATGGAGTGTGAGCCTTAGGAATGAATGGACTTACGGTTAATCTGACGCTTTTTGGAGCTGAAAAACCTAAATCAGCTATGCGCTTGGCTAGCTCCACTATCGATTTAACATCATCCAATGATTCCCCTGGCAAACCTATCATAAAGTAAAGCTTAACATGTCTGAAGCCACCATCCAAAGCAATTTTAGCAGCATCAATAATTTCAGATGTTGACAGCCGCTTATTCACAACTTCACGCAGGCAGTCTGAGCCCGCTTCAGGAGCAAAAGCTATGGTTCTCTGCCCACCTTTAACTAGAATTTTAGCAAGCCTTTCAGATAAAGCCGAAGCTCGCATCGACGGCACAGATATCTTCAAGCCCAAGGAAACGATGTGCTCGCATAAATCCTCAAATCGGCTATGGTCAAAGGCCGCAGATCCAATTAAAACAACTTTATCAGTTGGAGTACACGCCAAGCCTTCACTTAAAATGCGCTCAACAGCCTTAATCGACCTTTCCCGCATTGGAAGATAGTTGTAACCCTCAAGGCAAAATCTGCAACCCCACCTGCAGCCCCTAGTTACCTCCAACATGAACGAGCCGCCGAAAATCGGGCTAAATGAGCTGTCAGCTGAAACTAAGGGGATTACCTGGGCAATGGCGTGAGGAGCATCATCAAGGGATGAAGCCCAAACCCTCCTAACAGGCTCTTCAAACTTGGGGACATACACTCCATCAATGCTAGACAGCCCCTCCAAAACCCTCTCCCTATCACCAAGCTTTAAGGCATCAACTAAGCCATCAATTATCGGCTCAACCTCACCGATAACAACCGCATCTACAATTGGAGCCACTGGCTCGGGATTAGCTGTCACTGCAGGACCTCCCGCCACGATTATTGGGTGATCACTGGTACGCTCACAAGCCAGCGCAGGAATTCCCGAGCTAATTAGCATGCGAATGAAATTCACATAGTCAAGCTCATATTGAAGTGAGAAGCCGAGAACATCAAATTTTGAAGGAGGCTGACTAGACTCAACACTTAGCAGAGGGCCTTCACCCTCAAAGAAAAACCTTTCACACGCCACATCTCTCCAAGAATTCAAAAGCTCATAAAGCAGGCGGATGGCTAGACAAGACATTCCAACCCTATATAGACTGGGATAGCAGAGGCCGAATCTAAGAGCAACATTTCTCCAATTCTTCTTAACAGCATTAATCTCCCTAGGGTACATCACTAAACGTAGCAAAGCTAAGAATAATTAACGTTGCGGAATGAACCTCCTAGCCGGATCCTCAGAAAGAACCCTTCTAAGCTCCTCCACGGTCAGCCCCTCAATAACATCACCGTAGATGTCGCAGACCTCTTTGACGTTTTGATCCTCAGGGCTTCTAACAACAATTTCAGCTCGATTACCAGATGGAAGCTCAACATAAATATGGACGTAAACTTTCTTCTCCTCATCATCTCTGCCAGCCTTAACCTTCTTCTCGACGTTAATAACATTATAGCCTAAGCACCTCAACTTCTCAACAACAGCTGATGAAGAGTGAGAGTAAACTATTATGTCAATATCGCTTCCAATTCTAACGGTGCCCCTCCAAACGCTACCTATAAGTTTAGGATTGAACTCCAACAGAGCTTCCATTATTGATAGTGCTTCTCGTCTCATCTGAATAAGCCTAGCAATTCTAGACTCACCTTCAAGCAGGTTCGCCAGAGCATCCAGTTCATCCGCCACCTCACGATTACTTGGAAGAACAGTTACTCCAAGCTCTCTGGCAGCTCTAAGCTTAGCAAATTTATACTCGGTAGCTAGTCGGTAATATAGCAGGCGAGCAGCTTCCCTAGCAACAAGTGCCCTCAAATTGCTTGGCTTCATGGAAGACGCCATTGCCCACTCATCAAGCTGCAGTAACGCGAGCCAAGATCTCCTCAATGGGCTTACGCCCGGAAGGCAAGGTTAAAAGCTTGCTCTTTCTAACTTCAACCTTCCTTAGAGGATAAATCTTCCTAGCAGCATTATAAATTTCAGACGCAATCTTACCTAAAACCGCCTGCTGCACAAACTCATCGAAGGACAATTGCTGAGCCTTGGCCTCAATTACCTCCCTCATAATTTTCCTAATAGCCCTCTCCTGCGAGGTCTTAGCTCTATGCCTAGTCAAGGCGATGGCTGAAACTCTCAGAGTATAGCCGTCCTTCGTCGTAACTTTGAATATCCCATCAACCCTCGAAGATCCTCTTCTAATCAAGCTTCTCAAATAGTCCCTAGTTAAGTCATGTCCCTTGAATATCGTTTTAGCGACATCCCCCTCAATCTCCATTATCTGGAAGTATAGCTTGATGTGAAGCAGTGAAAAGTCTCCAGTCAAATCGCTAAGAGAAGTTTCAACAACTCTCCCATAAAGCTTAGCGGGGTCGTCGGCGGGAATCCTAGCGATCTCAGCATTACCAAATGCATTTGAGGCTAACACTGTAAACCACTTCTTCATCCTCCACTTATCCCTAGCCCTCGACGACACTTGAACCACCCACTAAACTAGCTTTACGTGATTTGAACAATCTTCCTTATAACTCTGTTGGGCGAAATTCAAGGACTTCTCAGCAGCTTGGATGCATGAAAGCAAATCATCCAGGGTTTGAAGTAGAGTTTCAACTTTGCCCTCACATTCAATTTCAACCTCAACTTCGCCATCAACCTTCCTAGCAGCCACTGCCAAGCCACGTGGAGCCTGCAAATTGTCAGGCTCAACTGCACATGCAATAGCCTCAGCGACTTCATCATCCCCATAGCAAATTCTAATGAAGGCACAGTGCTTCATTTAACCACCCGAAAATTGCTCACCTATCAATTCCTCCAAAATTTTAATGAAATCCTCCTCAGAGCCAGCTGGAATTTGAGCTCCAGCAGCAACATCATGACCTCCACCGATACCTCCAACTGCCGAGGCAGCCTCCCTAATAGCCAACCCTAGATTTAAGCCCCTCCCAAAAAGCCTTCTATCAGCTCTAGCTGAAACCTTAACTTTCCCCTCAGACGATTGAGCTAAAGCAACAGCAATCTTCCTTGGAGACAGTATTCTCGAAGAGAGAGCAACCGAGATCAGCGTGCCTATCAGCCTTTCATCCACAATTTCTCCACCATAAATCACCTGCAAATGCTCAGTATGTCTAACCTTATCCAAGTTACGCGTGAGCCAATTAACGTACCTCAATAGAACACGTCTATACTCCGACGAAAGTTCTTCAGCCTTCTCTAGAACCGCACCCCTCCTACCCATGCAGACAGCCACGCCAATGCTAGGGCGCCCAAGCCTACCGCATGCATTAAGTAGGGAGGCATATTCCCTAGCATCCTTGAGGGGGGAAGTTGGAGGCTCCTTAGATAGAAGGTAAATCGTCCCCATAATGCTTTCAGCTTCCTTACTCTCAATTCCCCTACTCAGCATGTGCTTCACCAAGTTAACCATTAAAGATCTCAGTTCCTGCTGAGATAAGTCAGCCATTCTCCTCAAATTTCCATCCTCATCGGTTGGCGAAATCCCTATGCGCTTTAGAAAGTTAACGCAAGCATTAAAGTCTCCGCTTAAACCAGGAATCAAAGGATCTATCGTATACTCCAAGCTTTTAACAACCGGTCTAGATTCGAAGCCGAACAACCTTAACCCAAACTTCACTTCAACTAAATCCGCTTCGACAGCATCTCTAACTATTAACTCGTTCAACCCTATCAAATTACGCCTCTTCCCGCAATCCTGCCTATCCCCAAGAGCCCCCACAACGGCGACTGGAGCCAAATCAACATTATCTTGGCTAACAGCCTTAGCTACAAAGTAAGCTACGCCCGCTGAACTAATGTGCTTCGAGCCGTCTATCTCGAAAAAGTGGGGATTAACTTCAACTCCCCCAGCAATTTCAACATCCAAGGGCTGATGATGATCAAGAATGACGATCGAGGAAACCGAGAGAGCACTTAAAATCAAATCCTTCTGCCCACTGCCCAAATCAGTGAATATTATCGGGACATTCGCTTCAGAACTTAGCTCTCTAAGCAGCTCCTCATCCAGCTGCTTTACAATTCTAATCTTAAAAGAAGCCTTCAACCTTTCAAGAGCAACACCCATAATGCCTGCAGAAGCAAGTCCATCTGCATCCAAGTGAGAAACAACAGTTATTGGAAGGTCCTCTTCTATCCAACTCAAAATGCGCTCCGCAGCTTCCTCAACTTTCCCCCTAAACTCGGATATCGAACTATCACCATTATTTAGATTCAAGGCTTCCCGCCACTAAGCAGTAATGGTCTTTCCAGGCTGGTAAGACCAATTCGTTGGGAGCCTCCCAATTCTACGATAATACTTGGTTAATCGCCATATTTTAGCTTCAATGAGCTTGAGCCCCCTCCTGCTATGCTCGTCCTTAGGGTGCTCCTCCAAGTGCCTCCTTATGCGCTCAGCCCTCCTAATCAAGTTGGCAAGGTCCTCGGGCAGCTGTGGAGCAAGCCCCCTTTCCCTAAGGATCTCAACGATCTTCTTTCCGGTGATCTGCTTAACAAGTGGAATGCCATACTGGTCTCTTAAAATAACGCCTATCATTGATGGAGGAGTCCCTCTCCTTGCAAGATCAACCACTAGATTCTCAACTTCCTCGGCAGTATACTTACACCACTTAGGAGGAGTAGTTCTCACAGGCCTAGTTGAGTGAGATTTCCCCTTCTCCTTGCTTTTCCTCATGGATGTGCCTCCCCAAGCCTTAGACAGTAACTCGCAAGGATACTTAAGTTTATTTCGCTAGGTGGGAGGCAAGCCACATCCCGAAAGCCTTAAATGCCTTTGCCCTATGGCTAATCCGGCACTTATGCTCAAACTCCATCTCAGCAAAAGTTAGCCCATCACCCTCATCGGGGATAAATATGGGGTCAAAGCCAAATCCCCCACTTCCCCTAGGCTCAAGAGCAATCTCCCCGAAAGCCACTCCCTTAAAAACTCTGCACTCCCCACTAGAATCACAGTAGGCCACAGCTGACTCGAACCATGCCCTCCTATCGCTAACTCCTCGCATTAACTTCAAAATTCCACTGAGCCCTATCGTCTTAAATACGTATGAGGAGTATGGGCCTGGAAAGCCTCCAAGCGACTCAATGAATAGACCTGCATCCTCCACTATCACAGGCCTATTAAGCTTCTCAGCAGCATCTTTAACTCCAAACAGCGCTATTTCGCATAGATCATCAGACTGTATCTCAATCCTCTTCATGGGAACTTGAATTAGGCGCACACCCATAAGTGAAAGAACGTACTTAGCTTCCTCAAACTTATGCTTATTTCTCGTGATAAATGCTATCTCGACATCACTTAGAAATTCTGCGCTCAACCACATACCTCCCCCTCATTCTAATCTCCTTAACCTTCCTGATAACTAGATCAGCCCTATCGAAAGCGCTTCGATAACCTTCAACAACAGCCGAAAAACACTCATTAGCAATTTCATAGTGCGAGCTCTCTAGAACTCGAAGAAGCAAGTGTAAATCCACCCCAAAATGCTCCACCTCCATGGAGAAGCCTCCAAGCCCAAAGTCTATGAAGTATATCTTATCGTTGCATGCAATCATGTTTGAAGTCGTCAAATCTCCATGGAAAACCCCATTAGAGTGAAGAAGCCCAACACACTTACCCACCAATCTACAAAACCTCACTCTCTCGCTCCTCGAAACCTCCGGAAGCAGCTTCTTGAGTGTAACCCCCTCAATAAACTCCATGACAATAGCGAAATTCCCTAAATCCACATCAAACACGGTGGGTGTAGGAACACCAAATCTCTTAGCACTTGAAAGCAATTTAGCCTCATGAGCAGTTCTAAACCTCCTCAAATGCTCATCAAGCGGTCTAACCCTATACGACTTAGCAACCCTAATTTTCTTAACAACCTTCATCCCAAACCAGTCGTCCAAGTATAAGTGGGCTTCAGCACCCTTCTTCAATAGCCTCAACTTCAAGTTCACCTACCCAAGGCACATCAACTGCATCCAATCTCCATCTAGGTTTAATGAAGCTCTTCTCAACCGGCAAAGTAATTCCATGTTTAAGCGCTAAAACTCCAGTCCAGGCAATCATAGCGCCATTATCCCTAGCATATTCCTTTGGCACAGCTTTAAAGAAGGCCCCATGCTCCTCGGCCACAACTCTAAGCATATCCCTAAGCCGCCCATTGGCAGCTACCCCGCCGGTTAGAAGCAGCGCTTTCTTCGAGGTATGCGCAATAGCTCTTTCAGCAACCTCACATATCATGGAAAAAGCCACCTCCTGCAAGCTATAGCACAAGTCCTCCAAGCGCTCACCTTCATCAAGCTTCTTTATCGCGGCAGTAAGCAGCCCCGAAAAGGAAACATCCTGTCCCTTAACCACATAGGGAAGAGGAATAAAGCGCTCTCCCCTACGCGCCAACTCCTCAATGTATGGCCCCCCCGGATGAGGTAGGCCAGCCCTTCTAGCGAACACATCCAAGCAATTTCCAAGCGCAATATCCAGCGTTTCCCCGAAAACCCTATACCTGCCCCCAGCGTAAGCTGCTATAATCGTGTTTCCACCGGACACATAAACTACCAAGGGGTCAGCTGCCTTACATACTAGCTTAGCAATTTCTATGTGAGCAACGCAGTGGTTAACTGGTATCAGAGGCTTTTTGAAGTAAGTTGCAAGAGCTCTAGCGATTGTTGCTCCAGTTCTCAAGCATGGACCAAGGCCAGGGCCTAACGACACTGCTACACCATCAACATCTTCAATTGCAATGCCAGCCTCATTCACCGCTGACTTCAATACGTTAGGAGCCACGTTAGCATGGTGGCGAGCAGCCTCCCTAGGATGAATTCCACCTTTAGATGGAATGTACTCTGAGTTCACGTTTGATAGAATAATCCCCTCAGAAGAAGCAATGCCGCATCCAAACGTGTGCGCAGTGCATTCAATTCCCAAAATAAGCATTCATGAACGCCTCAACCTTCAGCCTCAGCTTGCTCCTCCCTCTCCGAAGGCCTGTCCCTAGCTATCAAATACTCAGGCTCAATTTCCTTGGCTCTCTCCGGAGACTCGTAAACGTGAACGTGACCCCTCGTCTTGCCAACGCCATATTCGGTTATAAGCCTCCTAATGCAAATGCAGTCTATTGGAACCTTAAACTGCTCAGCAATAGCCTTCCTAACCTCAAATCTAGAAGGCGTTCCGCTGCTCGAGTGGTATATCATGATGTCAAGCTCAAGCCTATTAAGCAATGGATTTTGCCGCTTATCGACAACTTCAATTTGAAATTCCTCGCCGCTCATAAGCTAAGACCACCTCTTCATGTGATGTGCAGATCCCACTTATATAATTAATTTCAACGCTATGCAGGTTCAAAAAAGCGCAGCAACCTAAAAGCTTCCATCCTCGCTTTATAGTCGACTGGAACAGCCATAATGCCTTCCCCAGGCAACCCGAAAGCCACAATAGAGTTAAAGGGAGAACAGAGAACTGCTGGCAGGGCAAGCAAGTCCTCTTCTCCATCAACAATCATCAAATACTTCCCATCCAAAGCCAAGGCATACTGAATGGCAAGCCAAGCTTCACAAGTAATGCACCCAGCTGGATTGCTAACCCTCAAAACTTTAGAGAAAAGGCAGGAATCATAGTTGAACGGCCTGATCTTCCTACCCACTTTAAAGTCAACTATGGATAGATCAGGTATGAAATTCAGATTCAACATCCATCCAGCTACAACATCTCCAACAGCCACAAACTTAGGCGGCTTCCTCTCCTTAACGAGGTTAACCAAAGCTATAGCTGAATTCTCGCCGGAACCGCTCAGCACTATGCCATACGGGCGCTTAAACTCGCTCCTAAACTTCTCCATCAACTTTAAGCAATTGAATTGAATGGAGAAATCAGTGCACCTCAATAGCATACCTACCCGGCTTAGACCTATTTAGGATTTTAGCCGTTTCAGATGAGGGATCGACAACTATCACCAGCCCCCTCCAGTACTCCGAGAAGTCTTTACCCCCGCAGTTCGGGCATACGTCGACATCGGCCTCCACCAGGTAGTGGCACTTCCTGCACGCCTTAAATGGCAAACCCCTTCTAGGCAACTACGCACCCTCCCCGCCCTTCACCTCTTCAGCTTCACCCTTGATGCGCTCAATCTCCTTCTCAATCCATGAAATAGCTCCAAGAAGCGGCTGCCTCATTGTGAGGCCCACCTTGACGCCCTTGCTGGAAATGCTCACAGTAACTACTCTAGCTCTAGCAATATCTCCTTTCTGGAGAAGTCTCTGCGACTCCTTGCCCATCAAAGCGCCCCTCCTCTTATCGTAGACAATGTAGTCGTCCATCACCTGCGACACGTGAATAAGCCCGTCAATTGGCCCCAACCGTATGAAAGCTCCAAAATCCGTAACCTCAACTATTTCCCCCTCAACAACCTCCTGAACCTTAGGCAGAAAAGCTATGGCGTCGAAGGAAACTTCATGATATGTTGCTCCGTCCCCAGGAACTATCATTCCGACCTCCGAGACCGATATGTTGGAAATAGCAATTATTATGCCAAGCTCACTGTCAATAAAACCCTCATACTTCTCTCTGAGAATCTCCATAGCAACCTTATCAAGAGGTTCAGAAAACCTATTTGGAGGAATTCTAACCACATCGAGAACTTTAAGAAGGTAGTACACTCATCTAGCCCCCATTAAGCTTTAAGCTTAAGTGGCTTAAGCCACATAATAATAAAAAAGTTACGCTCGATCAATCTAATACACTTCTCCCTCAAGCTCTAGGTGGTCGAACCCCCTTAAGAAAATCACTGGAACGCCAAGCTTCCTCAAGCTCCTCCTCAACGCAATATCATTCGTAGCAACCACCACAGAGTGCTTCCTAGCATACTCTATGATAGCGCTATCAGCATCTCCTGGAAACTCGAAGTCGATCACTTCACATTTCTTCGCAAGCTCCAAGGCAAGCCTGCTTTCAGCCCTCTCCTTAGGCCTTCCTCTCTCAGCCAAGTGGATAAGCTCATCCAAGGTTGACCTCAATATCACTGGCTTAAACGCAGCATTAAGAACCCGCTCAACCTCAGAGAATACGTCCAAAGGCTTCTGAACGGCAAGCAAAAGCATGTTAGTGTCAAAAACCACAACTATCCCGCGTTTCGACAAGGCAGATACACTCACCCCTTAATGAAGCCATAGCCAATTAACCGCCACCTACCGCCAATTCGCCTACTTATCGCTATCCTAGCTCCAACATCAGCACAAACAGGCCTCCTCAAAGCTACGTGAGCTTCATCTTTAGATAGAGAAGTAACCACTCCAAGAGTTGTTGCAGTTCCAACATTTATCATGAGGGGCTCCCTCATCCTTAAAGGCTCAACCCTCTGAGGCTCCTTCAATCCAACAACCCACTCTAGCAAGTGAACTTCAAAAGTGAATTCATACCAGGTGGGCGGCAGAGTCCCAGGGTGGCCAACAACATTCCCCACAAGCGCGTCAGCCTTGGTTAAAGCAGGGTCAAGAAGAGTTCCAACACCTACAAGCCCTCCAGGCCTAGCTTCCTCAACGGGAACCTCACCTGCCTTTAAGCTCACAACCTCAGTGTGCAGAGGAACATACTCGACCTTCCCCATCCTCTCAACCTTTAAGCCAGGGCAAATTTCAATTTCATCCCCAACCCTCAGCTTGCCCTGAACAATCGACCCCCCTAAAACGCCGCCAACAAGCTTCTCCGGAGAAGTTCCAGGCTTATTGACGTCAAAAGACCTCGCAACAAGCATCCTGGGAGGCTTTGCAGGATCTCTATGGGGAGTTGGAATGTGCTCTTCAATTGCCTGAATTAAAACGTCAATATTAGCCTTATGAAGAGCCGAAACGGGAATTATGGGGGCATCCTCAGCAATCGTGCCTTTAATAAACTCCAAAATTTGCCGATAATTTTCCAAAATCTTCTCCCTAGATGCAACTTCAACCTTATTTTGAACTATAACTATATTTTTGACTCCAATTATCTCAAGAGCTATAAGGTGCTCTCTAGTCTGAGGCTGAGGGCAAGGCTGAGTCGCGTCAATCACCAGCAGAGCACCATCCATTAAGGTTGCCCCAGAAAGCATCGTCGCCATGAGCATTTCATGGCCAGGACAATCTACGAAGGAAACTCGTCTAAGCAAAAAAGTCTCAGACCCACAGTGCCTGCAGGTGAGCTCAGTAGTATAGCACTGAGGGGGAGGGCAATTAGGACACTTTCTAAAGCTGGCATCCGCATAACCCAACTTCAGAGTTAAGCCTCTCTTCAGCTCCTCACTATGCCTAGCAGCCCAAACTCCAGTTAAAGCTTGAACAAGAGTTGTTTTACCGTGATCAACATGACCCGTAGTACCAATATTACATTCGGGCTGCTTGAACTCCTCCCCACCCTCACCCTTGCCGCTCCTCTTCCTGCTCAAACTTCAACTCCCCCTCAACCACAACCATGTTGATCTGCACAATATCCTCAGTAATCACGTTTCCCCGCACGGTCTTTCGCCTTCTCAGCCCCTTCTCCGTAGGTCTAAATCCAGGAGGTCCTGAAAGCAAAATCCTATACTTCTTGCCTCCAGGTAAGTAGGGAAGCATTGGAAAGCCAGCTTTATCCGAACCCCCCGTTATTTTCAACTTAACTCCTGGAAATCCCAATGAAGATCCATCTATGATATCTCCAATTTTAAGTCCAATAAGATTGTACGACGTAGGATCGCCAATTGTCACCTGCTTTGCTCTTCCCGACTTGGGGTCACTAATTACTAGCTTAAATTCAGGCACGCCTATACCCTCCCACTCCGCCTCCTAATTTTTCCGATCTCTTTTAACAATTCAAGTTCTTCATCTGAAAGGGAATCTTTAAACTCCGAAGCCAGCACCCTCGCATGGCTTTCAGGTACATTTACGTAAAGGACATCTCCCTCCTTTATATGTCTTCCCACAATTATATTTCCCTTAATTGAAATAGCTATGCTTTGACCGGCAGCCGCCTCCTTAATGGTCTTGCCCTTATCCTGAATTTGCAGAATTTCGCCGATAACTCTTCCATCACTTCTCATGAGCTGGTATCCAGGCCTGATTCTACCAACCTTCACCTCAACACCGACTATGGCGGGGTCACTCCGTCTAAATACGCAGCCTGGCATAATTCTTATTTTGCCTGGCTTAATCAGCTCCTCAAACTTTCTCATGCGGTCCCGAGTCACGTTTTCATGATACCACTTCTGATAAGCTTCAACTAGCCTGTAAATAATGACGTCCCTGAAAATCTTTATCCCCCTACTCTTAGCTTCCTCCTCAGCATCCGGCAAAACCTTAACATTGAAGGCCAAGATCACGCCCCTATATAGATCACTATCCCTTACGATTGCAGCTTCAATGACGTCCCTCTTGGAAACTGGACCTACATCAGCAATTCTAACTGGAATGCCCAGCCTCTCAAGGTAGGAGGTAAGAGCTTCAAGCGACCCCAAAGTATCGGTTTTCAGCACAACTCCCGAGACTTTCCTGGAGATCCTTAGAACTGAAACCTCTTCAGCAACTGAACTTTGCACCTCTCCAATCTTCTTTACGTCATCAACTACGATTATCGGCGCTCCAGCAACTGCTCCATCCAAATTGGGAGCCACAACCTTAACTCCAGCAGCTGCTGCAACCTCCTCAACATTCATGAATCTATCTTCGGGAGAGCGCATCTCATCTAAGGGCTTGGGTAGAAGTAATGCTCTAACTCTGGTTACGATAGGCTTCTCCAATCCGCCGACAACGATCAAGTCTCCCCGCCTGATAACCCCATCATAGATTATAACGTCAATAGTGGTCCCTAGCCCAGGCTCCTCCCTGACCTCCAAAACAACTCCCTTGGCAGGGCCAGAAGTAAACTTGAGCCTCTCAGTCATAAATCTCTGGGTCAATCCAGCTAAAACCATTAATAGCTCTGGAATGCCTTCACCAGTCTTAGCGCTAGTTGGAACAATAGCCACCGTCTTGGCGAAGTCCTTGATCCTATCAAACCTATCAGCTCTAAACCCAAGCCTATAAAACTCGTATATTATGTTACTTATCAGCTCATCTAGACGATTAACAACCCACTCACTTTGCCTCCTAGAGCTCTCCAAGAAAGAGGCATTCTCGAAGGGCTTCCATCCAGGAATCTTATCTATCTTATTAGCTGCCACCAAAAATGGAGTTTTGCGCGCTCGAAGAATCTCAACAGACTCATAAGTTTGATTTTCAAAACCTTCAGTTACATCAATAACGAGGATAGCTATATCTGCTATTGAGCCGCCTCTCCTCCTCAAATTGACAAAGGCTTCGTGGCCAGGCGTGTCGATAAAAAGCAAACCTGGAATTTCAATGTCAGCTTTTACGGCCTTAAGCAATTGGCCGCAAATCTCCTTAAGCGTGGACCACGGTATAAAGCTAGCGCCAATATGCTGAGTCATCGTTCCAGGCTCCTTAAGCATTACAGCTGTACCTCTAATCTTATCTAGAAGGGCAGTTTTGCCCACATCAACGTGCCCTAGCACGCAGACAATTGGCTGTCTAATTCTTCTCCTATCCGACAATGCCAGCACCTCTAAATGCTGCCACGCTATAGGCAAAGACACTGGATTTTAAGTGTTTTCCACTCTCAAAGCCACTTTTCATCTACTCTTTCATACCTATAAATCTCCCTAGAATCGAAAAGTATTGAAAGCTCCCTAGCAGCATTTTCAGGGGAATCAGCGGCATGAACAACGTTCTTGCTAATGTCCAGAGCAAAGTCCCCCCTAATAGTCCCAGGATCAGCTTCAGCGGCATTAGTAGCGCCAACAATCCGCCTCACAACCGAAATTGCGCTTTTACCCTCAACAGCTATTGCCACTATTGGAGATGAAGTGACGTATCTTATCAAGTCCTCAAAAAAGTGCTTGCCCCTATGTACGGCGTAGAGCTTTTCAGCCTCCTCTCTTGACAGCCACTTCATCTTAAGCCCAACGATCTTCAAACCCCTACGCTCCAAGCGGCTAATAACCTCACCCACGAGGCCCCTAACAACTCCATCAGGCTTGATCATCACAAAGGTCCTCTCAACATCTCCACTCAAGTCCACTGCCCCCTCAAACGATACGGAATTACTTTGATAAAAATTTAAGCAATAAGTTTAAGGAGTAAAGCTTTTACTTGGACTTAACCTTTTTCTTAACCCACCTAACTCTATGAGGCTTCCTCTTGTAGACAAGCATGCTCTTCCTACACTTGCTCGAGCAGAAATAAAGTATTGTGCCATCAGCTTTAACATAAATTATTCCAAAGCCAGAGGGAATTTCAGAACCGCAGAAACTGCACCTTCTAATGCGCAAGCTCAACTAAAAGCACCTCGCTAGCGTGGAGTAAGCTTTCTAGCTTCCCTCTCAGTTTCCCTCAGCATTAAAATATCCCCTAGCCTCACTGGCCCCTTCACGTTTCTAGTTAAAATTCTCCCCCTATCCCTACCTTCAAGAACTCTAACTCTAACTTGAATAACCTCTCCGGTAACACCAGTCCTCCCAATTATCTGTATTACCTCAGCTGGCGTTGCATCTCTTTCGCTACTCATTTCGCTGCACCACTTATGCTATGCATAAAGTCAGGTTCAATTTATGTTTTGCTATTCAGCTAGCCTTTGGATGACTTCTTTTTCCTAGACTTCTTAGCCTTCTTCTCCTTAGCCTCGGTTTCCTCAGCAGGAACGGCTGCTCCAGATTTGATCTTCTCAATCTCTGTAACTATCTCCTTAACTAGCTCTGCAGCATCTCCAGGATCTATAATGCAAGCTGAAGCAGCAGCAACGTCAATTCCAGCTGCCCTACCTAGCTGCGACTTGCTTGGAACGTAAACGTATGGAATTTTCCTCTCCTCGCAGAGCAATGGAATGTGAGCCACGATCTCTGGAGGATCAACATCTTCAGCGATCAGTACTAGCTTTGCCAATCCTCGCTCGATAGCCTTAGTGGTCTCATTCGTCCCCTTCTTAATTCTACCAGTATCCCTCGCTATTTGAACAGCCTCATAACTTTTCTCAGCTAGTTCAGGGGGAACCTCGAACCTCACATAGAATGGCTTAGACATCATCTCACCTCTTCATCGAATCATGCGCTATAAGAATCAAAAAACCAGCTTATTAAGCTTATCGGCTAAGGATGCGTGTAGTAAAAGGTGAGTTTCTCACCTACATCATCAACTCTCACAAAGCCGAAGCGTACAAGCTGTATTCTATCATCCACCTTCAATTTCGAGCAGTGCTCCTCGCAGAAGCCGCCAACCTCAGAGGCATCCGGCATAACCACCTTCGCTGGGAGACACCTATCCTTAGGAAGCCAGTGAATGATGGGAGCACGGGAAGGAAGCTCCTTTAAGTCAAAGCTGTGGAAGGTTGATGAAACAGCGTCTCTCCCAATACTTTCAACCTTAAAGTTAAGGAGCCCCATCAACCTAATGACGCTGCCCACTCTCATCTGATCAACATCCCTCCTAGATATGAATAGCTCAGCGAAGCCGCCGCTCACATTAACGGCTATCTCCCTAAACCCCCTCTCGGGATAGCTCGGGTGGTATGGAATCTTAGCCACTAAAGCGCGCGGAACGCCTGCAATCCTCAAAGTGAAGGGGTCATCTATGAAGAAGAACCTGTTGGCAATAGGCTCAACGATTTTCCTATTAGCAGAATACAGGTTTTCAAGTGAAATTGAAGATTCAACCGGCTTCACCCCAACCTGTAAAATTATCTCCCTAATAGCCTCCGGGAAGAAGCCCCTCCTCCTAAGAGCCCTTAAAGTCCCCAATCGAGGGTCATCCCAAGACTTAAACAAACCCTTCCTAATTCCTTCAGCAATCTTCGACTTGCTTAAAACCCAGCCGGTCAACTTCAACCTGCCGAAATGTATTGCTTCAGGGTATTCCCAACCCAAGTACTTGTAGATGTACTGCTGCTTAACGGTATTGCTCATGTGCTCCTTACCCCGTAAAATGTGGGAAATCCTAAGTTCATGATCGTCAATTGCGCAGGCAAAATTGTATGTAGGCCAAACCCAATACCTACTCCCAACTCTAGGGTGGGGGTGCAGCTCGACATCTATAATTCTGAGAGCCACCCAATCCCTAATGGCAGGGTTTGGATGCGCCATATCAGTTTTAATTCTAACTACAGCTTCACCTTCACCCAAAAGCCCTTCAACCATCCTATCCCAAAGATCCAAGTTATCCTCGGAACTTCTGGAGCGGCAGGGACACGGCTTCCCTGCGGACTTAAATTTGCTGAAAACATCCCTAGAGCAAGTGCAAACGTAAGCTGCACCCATCTCAAGCAACTTCACTGCATACGAGTAGTACATTGGAATCCTATCCGACTGAATATACTCTTCATCCCAATCAGCCTTAAGCCAAAGCAGATCTTCCCTAATCCAGTCGTAAACCTCAATGATTGGCTTCTTGGTTTTAGGATCCGTATCCTCAAATCTTAGAATAAACTTACCATTATACATGCGCGCATACTCATGGCATAAAACGATGGGCCTAGCGCTCCCCAAGTGGAGGGGAGCATCAGGATTTGGCGCAAACCTCGTCCTAACAACATCAAAGCGCTCAACATTGGGAAGAGGAGGGAGAACCTTCTCCTCAACCACCCTCTCAACAGCTAAAAGCTCAGGCCAATTAAGGCGAATGACATTTTCCTGCTCACCCAAGCTCATCAAATTAACTTCATCAACTATCCTCCTAATGTGGGGAATAAGAAGCTTAACTCTAGGTTTCAAGTCGGGACGCTCACCCAAAACCTTGGATAAAACTGGATTAAGCTCGGCTCTGCCTCCATGCTTATACGCGTTCAACAGCGCGTGCTTCCTAATTAACAGCTCAACGTCAGGATCCAAAAACTCCATTCCACAAACCCCACTACTCTAAACGGGGAATTAAGATGAAAATGTAACGCTGAGGCTTAACGTCGATCTGACCAACATACGCAATCCTACCTGAAACATCAGACCTCAAGTACCTCAACTCCCTCTTCCCCGTAAATATGGCTGCGAGCCTCCTACCAGGCGAAACAACCTCTCCAACGCGAACTAGTGGAACAACAATTCTCCCAAGAGCTTCAATCAAGTACACTCGCTCACCCTCATGAAGAAAAATCGGAGGCCCACTTAGAGGCAGCACCACAGCACTTTTAAGCACAACTCCAGCTTCGAAGTCGACCAGCCACCTATATGCATCGTCATAAACGCGCTGAATGTAAACGTCGCCCACAAGCTCTCCAACCTCATCCCCCACGTCGAGCACCCGTAAACCCTCATCGCTGACAACTAGCAATCTATGCTTAGCCTTACCCCCACTAAAAGCACACTTAACTTCAGATTCAGATGCTTTAGCGAATATTCTTGGAATGCTCAAAAAAGCACCTCAAAATCCCATTAGTACTTTCTGGAAATCACAAAGTCAGCTAACTCCATGAGCAAGCGCTTGGCACCACTTTCAGGCAATATTGAAATCGACTTCTTAGCAGAATCCACGTGCTTCTTAGCTAAATCGAGAACGTAACTTATAGAGCCCAAGTCCTCCAATAGCTTAACAACCAATTTAAGCTCCTCCACAGAAATTTCACTTTTACCGTAAACCTTCATGATGGCTGCTCTTTGACTGCTGCTTGCATTGCTTAAAGCGTGAATCATTATAAGAGTGCACTTACCCTCCCTCAAGTCGCTTCCAACAGGCTTCCCCAAAACCTTCTCATCGGCAGTTACTCCCAAAATGTCATCAAGCATCTGAAAAGCCAAACCAATGTTTTCGCCATAACTCGACAAGGCGCGAACTTGCTCCTCGCTTCCACCGCCGATAATGGACCCAATTTCGCACGAAACCTTGAAAAGCGCAGCAGTCTTCTTGTAAATCATCTCATAGTACTCCTCCTCGCTCACAACTTCCTCTTTAAGTCTCCCAGATAGGCTCATGTCTAAAGCTTGGCCTTCAGCAATAGTACTAACAGCCTCAGCCAACCTACGCGCAGCTTCAACAACTCTTTCCGGCGAAACTGAAATGTGCTTGGCGCATCGCAGTAAGGCTTCAAAAGCCTTAGAAAATAGGAGGTCTCCAGCAATGATCGCGGTAGGAACACCCCAAATCCTATGTACGGTTGGAACACCCCTCCTAAAGTCATCTCTATCCATTATATCATCGTGAACTAGAGTGAAATTGTGAATTAGCTCAACGGAGGCCGCCGCTGGCAGCACAGCACTTGCATCTCCGCCAACTGCAATGCACGACTGAACGACTAAGAATGGCCTCAACCGCTTACCTCCAGCTTCAATCAAGTGCCTAGATGCAGCGTATAGCTCCCTAGGCTTAGCTTCATCCGGAAGAAGTCTACGTATAAAATCATCGACCTTAAAGCTGCACTGCTTAATGGCTTCAAGCAATTTCAACTTTAGCACCTCCCAAGAATTACACAAGGAATCATTTAAACGTTTTAGTTCTCCTAGCGTAAGCCTCCACATTCACTCCCCTAAGCCTAAGCCATTCAGCTGTTAAACCAGTAATTACCACGGGGACCCTCCTCAAGTCACTAATAGTTCTAGCTCCAACTAGGAACATTGCAACCTTAAGCTCTTCAATAAATCTCTTCAAAAACCTCACAACCCCACTTGCGCCCTCCTTAAATGCGGGTTTAAGCAGCGGCAAAGCAATTCCCACAACAGATGCTCCCAGAGCAAGCGCTTTAGCTGCATCCAATCCGCTCCTAATACCACCAGTAGCTATTATTTCAAGGCTAGATGACTCACGAACTTCACATATGCTAATTGCAGTGGGGATGCCCCAGTTCCAATACAACTTGGCTAGAGAAGCATGAAGCTCATCACCTGCAGCTATAGCACGATAATACTCAACTGCAGCCCAGCTCGTGCCTCCAGCTCCTCCAACATCTACACACTTAACACCTGCACCTTCAAGTAGAGCAGCAACCTCCATCGAAATTCCAGCTCCAGTTTCCTTAGCAATAATAGGCACATTTAAGCTTGAAGAAAGCTCCTTAAGCTTAGCCATTAACCCCTTAAATTTAGGCTCACCCTCAGGCTGAACTGCCTCCTGAAGAGGATTCAAATGAACGGCAAGCGCATCAGCATCAATCATTTCAACAGCCCTTCTAGCCTCAGAAACTCCAAAACCCATTGAAAACTGCGCTCCCCCCAAATTTGCTATTAAAAGTATGTCAGGAGCAACTTCCCTCGCAATCGAGAAAGTATAAGCCAAGTTGCTATTTTCTAGCGCAACCCTCTGACTTCCAACTCCCATTCCAACTCCAAGCTCCCTAGCAGCAACCGCCAAAGCCTCATTAATCCTAGCTGAAACCTCGCTTCCACCAGTCATGCCACTAATGATGATTGGAGCATTAAGCTTGAAGCCCAGAAACTCAACTTCAGTTGAAATCTCATCCAAGTCAAGTTCAGGAAGAGCGGAATGAATTAATTCAACGTCATTAAAGCCAGTGGATTTCGCGCTGAATTGAACATCCCTCTTAAGGCAAACTTCAACGTGGCTTAACTTCCTCTCAACAGTCAAAACCAATCACCGCAACACTGACTCAGTAAACTTGCATCTAAATAACACTTCCCATACTAGCCTACGATTCTAGTGCAAATCAGCTCCTCGCCCAAAATTGCCCGCTTAACATTAAGAGGCTTCAAGGCATTAACTATTAAGACATCTATGCCAGCACGAGCAGGCTTAACAGCCTCCATAAGCTTCCCAGCAATGCCGCCAGTAACGTCAATGCCCTTGAAAGAGCAACCGCGCATCCCCTTAATCAATCGACCCACATCATCAACAGCTACACTGGGAATCAACTTCGCATCCAAATTCTTCTTGGGATCCGAAGTGTAGACCCCATCCACATCACAAGCAAAAACCAATCGGCGGGCATTGAATCGAATAGCGAGGTGGGAGGCAATCTTGTCTCCCGAAATTATGGTGAAACCAAGCTTCTCATCGAAAACAACATCCCCATAAAGAACTGGCGTCAAGTTCAACTGCAACATCAACTCAATAGGCTCAACGTGAAAAGCAGCTATTTCGCCGCTATTAGCAATGATGCAAGCTGAAGGCTGCACCGACACTGCGGGAACTCCAGCACCAACCAGTTCTTCAACAACCAGGCGATTCAGCTCTTCCATGGCCATTCGAGTCTCAGCCAATCCTTTCAGCTGGCCATTATCCTTGAATCCCAAGTGCAAATTATACTTGGAAGCAATGGGATGTCCAAATGAGCCTCCTCCATGAACAACAATTAAGTTGAAAAAGTCAATGACGTCACTTACTTCAACCGCCAACCTCCTTATAACATCCAAGTTAGCCCTCTTAGGAGAGTCCTTAATTGTGAT
>QMQW01000004.1 GCA_003650625.1 Thermoproteota archaeon
ATCAAGTCCTTCGGGCGTCCGGGGCTCATCGATGGCCCCTCGCTCATCAGCTCGCCGAGGAACGCCCAAGCCATCATCGCCCGTTATCGCCATGCTCGCATCGCCGTATATACGCATATCGCCGCTGCCGCATGTATGCAATGCGCGTATCCGGCCTTCCTTGAGTGTTTAACACATTCCCCTCCCGTCGGCCTTTAAATCGCCTGCTGCGCTTGCGTTTGCTCCGTTAATGCGGTCTCCTCGTGCATCGGCACGAACTCGTAGTATTGCAGGTCCTTCGGCCTAACGACCACCATCTTCAGCTCGCGTATTATCAAGTCCTGGCCATACGGACGCTCCTCGTGCTCGACGAGTATCTCGAAATGGTCGATGTCCATCACGACCTTATCGAGTATGCCGAATATCGGGAATCCGTCCCGCCTAATGCCCCTGAAGAACTTGCCTATTCCCCACGCGCATAGCTTAACTTTGTCGCCTAAGTTTTCGAGCTGCGCCTTTAATTGCGCGTGTTCGTTGATTAAGTTCGCCAACGCGTGCCGGTTGACTTGACACGTATCAAGTCCCGCCTCCGCCGTTAAAGCCTCCTCGCTGACGCCTAAAGCGCTTAGGAGTTGTTGCTTGAATTGCTCCGCTTTCTCGTAGAACGACATGCTCCTTGAACCCCCGATTAGTGTAGTTGTCCGCTGGAAATAAATTTAACCTTCCAACGCCATCGAACCGGTTCAGCGATACCAAGCGCGAATAAAAAACCTTTATTTTTCAAAAAAGCGCCGCCCGCCGGCCGAGCTCCGGGCCGCAAGGGAATTGAAAGCCGCCGCGGGTCCCTCAGGGAATTGAAAGGGATGTACAAAACCGTGCATTTGCGCACATTTTTGGGCGTAAGGCTTAAATACCCCCCCGTGTAAAAAACCCCCTGGGGTCAACCCCCCGGTGTGGTGCACCCGGCGACCTCGGGATCGTCGGGGAAGGCCCGAGCCGGCCGCCCAACCGGCCGGCCGTGAGCGGCGTGCAGAGGGTTGACACGTGTTAACTTCCGTCCCAAACCTCCCCCTTTTTCTGGGGCCAACGCCGGGCCTATGGCCAACCCGGTCGCGCCCCAAAAGAGGGCGGGCTGGGGGAGGTGGGAGCCGTGATCGCGTGTGAAATAAAGGGAAGGATGGTATACCTCGACTATGACATCATAAGGACGTACGAAAGGCTGACTAGGAAAAGGATTGAGCCTAGCTTTGCATACGCTTTCCTGGTTCGCAGGGACGGCGACGACATAAAGCTGGTTCCCAACACCGTCCACATCCACGGGGCGGATTCACACGGTTGGTTGCCCAGCGATATGGCGTGTATACGCGTAATACGCAATCCGTTCGCCAGCGCCCGCGAAGTCGTAGATGTAGTGCTTGATGAAATTGGGGATAAGCTGCTGGAGGAGTGAGGGGCCAAGGAGGGGTGGCGGCGTTGCGGATCAAGTACTCCGAGATTCCGGTCGTCAAGGAGCTTGAGGAGTGGTGGGAGATTCCCGCCGGTTGCTACGGGCACTGGGTTATCCACCAAGTGATAGAAGGTGAAGTGGAGGAAACCAACCGCCGGGGGAGCGAGACGTGCGGATGTGTCAAGATCAGGGCGAAGACGCCCGAAGCTATCGTTGTAAGGTACTACCGTTCTTACGAACGCAACGTGATTACTGGCGTCTATCGTTTGGTTCGCGACCCCTGAGGTGATACACGATGCCCAGGTGCATCTACTGCGGGCGTTGGTATAGCGAGGACGAAGGCGACTATGAGTGGGAGGCCGACGGCTGGGTGTGTCGCTATTGTTGGGATGCTTGGGAGTGCTATGAGGATGACGATGAATGACCGCGTTTTTTTCCCTCCCTCACTTCCAGTCCGGCCGCACGCCGTTAGAGCGTGGGCCGGGGAGGTGAGAGCATGAGGGTGAAGAACATACCCCTGTCCCAAATCAACCCGCCGGCCTTCGACATAAGGGCTCGTAGGAGCCCGAAGAAAGTGGAGGCATTGGCAGCGGATATCGCAAAGCGTGGGCTATTGGAGCCCATCAAAGTCAGGGAGGTCGAAGGAGGAAAGTACGAGGTAGTCGATGGCCTCACTAGGTTCTTGGCTGTCGAATCGCTCGGGTGGAAGCAGGTGCCGGCAATTGTAACGGAGGCAGACGATGTAACGGCAGTAATCGTCGCATACGTTGAGAACGCCAAGAGGCAGAACGTCGGAGCGTCCGATACTGTCCGAGTGCTCGACTACCTATGCAACAAGGTCGGCATGAAGCAGAGGGAGGCGTGCGAAAAGCTCGGCATACGCCCTGAGACCGCAAGCCGGTACCTCAAGGTGCTCGAAAGGCTGCCAGAGGAACAAAGGGAGCAGGTGCTGAACGGCGAAATGAGCGTAAGGAAGGCGCTTGAAAGGGCCGGAGTCGTAAAGCCCAAGGAGGTCGAACTGCCGGAGTGCGAGCTATATGAGAACGCCGTCGAGATAACCGTCAAATCCGAGGCCGACTACGAGGCGCTGAAGAACGTCATAAGCGCCGTTAGGCCGCCCAGGCTGAAGCTATTCTGCAACGGGGTCAAGTACACCATCGAGGTCGGCCGGTGGTTGATACGTGTCAACTTGCTCGAAAGGCCGGAGGAGGGAGGTGAGTAGCGCATGTCCAGCTGGTTCGAGCGCATCTTCGGAAGGCCTCCGCAGGTCAAGGGCCTGCCGATACTACAGATTGAGGACGATAAGTGGTACACAGTGGAGGTCATCGACAAGGAGCCCAGGAAGGCGATGGTGAAACCGAGGGAGCCCGGGGCCGAGCCTAGGATACGTGCAGTGGTAAACGTCCGCTATAAGGGCCAATGCTACGCGCTGTTCATGGGGCCGAAGTTCGCCGAGAAGCTATTCGCCTTGCTAGGCGACGTCGAGGACTTCAGGGGGCTAAGGTTCAGGTTCAAGCGATTTACGACGGAGGACGGGCGCAAGGACTACGAGGTCGAGCTAGTCTCAAAGAATCGCAAGGCGGAGGAGGGCGAGGAGTGATGGACGCCGTCGAGTTGATACGTGTCAAGTCCAGCCAGCTCGTAAGCGCCAAGAACCTCAGCCGAACGGCGAGGAGCTGCCTAACGACGGCCATTAGTTTGCTCGAAGGGCTATGCGACGTCTATGCCGTCGACCCGAAGCAGGTTCAGGAGCTCAGGGAGCTCCACTCCAAGCTCTTCGACAAGCTTACGCACGTGTTGGAGAAGGCGGAGGAGAAGGTTAGGCGGATGGAGGTGAGGGCGGATGAGCGAGTGTCCGGTTGATAGGCTCGTGGCGTTGTTCATGGAGCGCAAGTACAACGAGGAGGTCAAGCGCCTAGTCGAGCTAAGGCCGAACGAATGGTACGTTACGGAGCTAACGCGTTGCAGGCAGTGGGTGCTGTTTAGCCGCTTCTATGGTCCGAGCAAACTTATGAAGCCGGCGCTGATGCTCGGAGAGTTGGCCCACATGGGCCTGCAGATGTTCCTTGCGGAGGGCTACGGGGAATCTGAGGTCGAGGCGAACAAGCAGGTAGGCGACTACGTGGTCAAAGGGCGCTGTGACGCCATAGTCGATGGCGTGGTCTACGAGCTAAAGACGTGCAGGGCCGTCCCGCAATCGCCGCTCCCGCACCACGTCCTCCAACTGCGCCTATACCTCTGGCTATTCGAGAGGCAACAGGGCGTGCTGTTGTATGTAGCGCCGGACGGAGTGGTGAGCTACAACGTCGAATGCCCGCTGGACGACCAACAAGTCTTGGAGCTAATCGAGATGCCGGAGTCGCCCAGATGGCCGGAGTGGGAATGTAGCTACTGTGAATTCAGCCAATATTGTGGCAGGGCCGTAAGGGGTGAGAGGCATGGAAAGCGATAGGAGGGAGAGGCTAGTCCAGGAGCTGGCCGAGAAAGCGTCAGAGGCTGCTGGGAAGCTCAAGGAGGTCATCTGCGTCATGATGGAGATCGTTGAATACGACGTAAACAGCTACGGCGGCGAGGTATTCCACCATCCGCTCTACCCCACCATCCGCTGGGCCGGCAACGTAGCCACCGCCCTTGAGCGCTTCTCCTCCAGGGCCAGGAAGGCCGAGGAGGTGGTGAGGAAGTGAGCGCCGACGGGGAATACAACGGCCTAGCGCTATGCCTCTGGATAGCGGAGCTCATACTCATGGCGATAGCCGTCGGCTGCATAATAGTCTTCGTATTGCTCGCCCTGGGGCGGTAGCCATGTACACTACGTTCGACGAAGCCCTGGACTCGCTCTTCGGCGGCTACTTGGAGGGCCACATCCTGCACGTCTACGGCGAGGCGAAGGTGGGCAAGACCACCCTTGCGTGCTACCTCCCGATAGTTAGCGCGCTGAAGGCGAACTTGACACGTATCAAGTCCGGCGAGCGGCTGAAGTGCGTCGTGCTATGCGCCGACAGGGGCTTCGACGTCAACCGGCTCAAGCAGATAGCCCAATGCCACGAAGTTGACGTAGATGCCGTCAATAAGGCCCTGCGGTACTACGACGTTGGGAGCTTCGAGCAGCAGCACGAGCTAATCACCAAGCGGCTGCAGCAAACGTTCGACGATAAGGACGAGAGGCCTCTGGTCATAGCCGTCGACCCAATGACCTCGCACTACCGCGCCATATTCTTCCAGACGCCTCCGGAGAAGCGGCTTAGCGTTGCCCTCAAGTACATCGGCCTCATGGAAGTCCAGCTCCAGTCGCTGCTTAGCATGGCCAGGCGTTACAACTGCGTAGTGGCCGTTACCAACTGGCTTAAGTCGAGCCTGAGGGACGAGGCCGAGGCCAATTGGACTCGCGAATTCGGCGGAGGCAAGGCGTTCCAATACTACCCCCACTGCTCGCTAAAGCTCCAGGCCGTCCCGGGCTATAGGCGCTTGGTGAGGATAACCGTGAGCGCCCATAGGTTCAGGCCGGCCGGCGAGAGCATGGAGTTCGAGCTATGGGACGGAGGGCTACGTAGGCACGAGAGGTGAACGCCCATGTCTTGGGAGAAGCTGGCGATACTTAAGGCGATGCTGGCCGCATGCTACTACCTCCATTCATGCGGTTACAGGCGGGCGAGCATGGCGCTGGCCGCTTGGACTTGCTCAAGGGCGGCATTCTACTTCCCCAAGCACGAGCGGAGGCTTATGGACATAAGGAGCAAGGCGCTTAGGGTGAGGGATCTACCCCTTAGGCCGCCGATTGAGGAGACGCTTGAGCCGTTGGCCGACCTAACGCACGTGGCGAACGACATAGAGGACGAGCTATTGGACGAATGGCGGAGGCAGAGGGCTAGTACAGCCCCATCCTCCTCCTAAGCTCCCTCGCCTTTTTTGCATCCGCCTTCGCGCATTTTGTATTCGCGCTCATTACCTTGTCCGCGTACCTGCTCAGCCCCAACGTCGTAAGCGCCTTCGCGCCCTTCATGCTGAACGGGACGGGCCTGCCCCTGAAGCAGTTGGCCTTGACCTCCTCCACGAACTGGGCGAACCTGTCTCGTAGCCATATCATGTCCTCCATGCTCAGCCCGTACGGAACCCAAAGCACCAAGTCGCTGAAGAACATCCAGCCCTTCCTCCACTGCTCCCCGTGCGCCCGTATCTTCTCCCTAACCCACCACTGCGGTATGCGGAGGTACATGTAGCCGGTGTTGGTTAGCTTAATCGGCTTCGGCTCTATGAACACCTGCGCCATATCAACCAGCCTATACGACGAACACCCTAATTCCCCTTTCGGCGAATATCGGCTCCAAGTTCCTATCCACCTCCGCGCATACGCACGCCAGGTACAACGGGTGGTGCTCCGGATGCATCCGATGGTACCACCACCCGTAGCTAACCAATTGGCCCAGCGCACTCCTGCCGGCCCTGGGCTTGACCTCGAATATCCAGTAGCCGTCCTCCGCCCTGGCTACGGCGTCTATCCGCAGCATCGTTAGGCTTAGGGCGGACTTCACTATCGCTAGCTCTATCGCCCCCTTCGGAGGCTCCCTATCCTCCTCTATCAGCCTCAGCGCCTCCCTTATGAGCTCCTCCGACGCCCAAGGCGGAGGACACCCAGTCCCCACCTTGACGTCATACCTAATCCACGCAAACTTCATCTTGGTCGTAAGCAGGAACCTGTCCCAAATCGCCTTCTCGTTCGGGAGCATGTGCGGGTATTGCGGCCTTATGAACTCCCTAGCCGGCCTAAACGGCCCGGCGGAAGTTGACACGTATCAAGTCCCCCTATCCCGGCAATTGCTCCAGCAGCTTCCTCACCTTCTCGCCTAGCTTCTTGGCGGCCCTCCTCCTTTCATCCGGGTCGTAGTAGAGCTCCGTCGATTTGGCTATCAGCCTTTCGAGCTTCTCCTCCTCCTCGGCCATAGTTCATCCCCTCAATTCCCAGCTCCTCCCCTGCGTAACCCTATCCAGCCACTCCCTCTCGCACTTAATCCCCATCGCCTGGCACCATTCGAGCAGCATGAGGCCCTTGGTATGCCTATCTACCGGCAGCTCAATCAGCCACTCGATGAACTCCTCGAGCTTATCTGGGCTCTTGAGGTAGTCCGGTATCTCGCCCCACCACGTCATTCCTTCACCTGCCTCCCGTCCGGGTACCTCATGTCGAGCTCCACGTCGATTTGGATGTGGTTTGCCAGCCTATCAATCAACCGCCTAGCCTCGGAATCGTCCATTACCTCCTTCGCGAATTGCGGGCTTTCGTCCACGATATATACGACCTTGGCCGTCTTGCGGGATAGGTCGGTTTGAACCGTCAGGATGTAGACGGTCATGTTACGCGCACCTATATTGTCATGCCCAAGGCCGTATATATGCCTTCGAGCTCCTCCCTGGCCTCCGCCAATCGAGTTTGAACCTCCCTTATCCGATGCTCGTACCTCAGCTTATCCTCCTCCATCTCCTCCTGCAATCGCCTAATCCTCTCCTCTATCCGCCTCCTTTCGTCCTCGGGGACGTACGGCAATTGGGCCTCAAGCCGCTCTATCCTGCCCAAATACGCCTTCATCTGCTCCTCCTTCGCCCTAAGCAGGTAGTCCAGCTCCTC
Source organism: Thermoproteota archaeon (assembly GCA_003650625.1). Next base: position 7,047 of record QMQW01000004.1, read on the forward strand.
CTCGAGCAGTTTGACCTTGTTCTCCACCCTCCTCCTCCGCTCCTCCAGCGTCTCGACCGGAACCCTCCTCTCCTTCGGCAGCAGCCTCCTCTGGAGGTAGTCCGCCTTCAGCAGCACCCTCTCCGGGAATACGACGAATTCGCTCAGCTCCGCCATATAGTCCTCTATCGTCTTCACGCCCTTCTCCACCTCCTCCTCCAACAGCCTCTCCCTAAGCTGCTTAAGCTCCCTCTCCCGCCTGAGCCTTATCTGGAACAGCCAGTACGGTATGGCCTCGTCGTTCAGCCCGAGGTACTTGGCGTTGTCCACCGCCGCCTTCTCGTCCATGTAGCCCAGCGCGTAGTTTAGCTCCACCTCGCTAAGCGCCTCCCGCCTATACGCCTCCTTTGCGTCGTCTATCGCCCTATCGACCAAGGCCATCAGCCTATCGCCCCTATAGCCCCTCTTCGCGATCTCCTCCTCGACCCTAGCTTTGTCCCATATGCCGCGCCTATACATGTCCCTGGCCTGCGCCTCGGTAAGCAGCGGCTCCAGGTTGCCCAGCATCAGCTCTATGCTCGCGTCGTCGTACCCCTCGTTCGCCATCCTCTCGCGGTACTCTTCCACGCTCACCCGCCCTCGCCTAATGCCCTCCTCCCATTCAGTCCTCGGCGCCTGGTTCGGCCTAACCCGCCTATAGTACTCCCGCCTATACGGGTCGGCTATGGCCGCCTGAAGCGGTATGCTGCCGACCATCCAAGTGAGCCATGGGAGCCCCAGCGCGAACACCAAGTCGGTGCATAGCCTCCTAATGCCCCTAAGCTTGCCCTCGGTAATGCCCTCCGCCATTTGCGCTATTAGGTGGCTCATGGTCGTTATGCCTATCATCCACTCGAAGTACTCAACTATCGTCCTCTTTGCATCCTCGAACGACCAGCCTCCCGGAGGCACGTCCATCTTGCTCTGCATCCAGCGGAAGCAGATGTGTATCAAATCGACCATGGCCAGCCACGCCGCTATGGCCACGATGATGGTAACGACCTTCTCGACGGCCCCGGCTGCGGCGGCCTCCTCCTCCTGCCCTCCCTCGTGCCTAAATAGGGCCAGTACCTCGTCGGCGCTATCGGCGAGTATCCCTCTGAGGGGCTCCGGTAGCGGAGGCACCTGCTTCGCCAGCTCCGCCTTCATTGTTATCACCATCCTCTTCGTCGGCTCCACCATGCCCTGCGCGAGCATCCTAAGCAGCGCCGTAACTGCACTCGGCAGGCCGTGTTCTATCCCTCCGCCTATTAGCGCGGAGATTAGCGGTATCGGGTCGCCTCCGTCGCTCCCCTTGGACTTGACACGTGTCAACTCGGCCTCGTTCTCTATCTCCACCTCGGCCATGCCGTCACCCCGGCGTCAGCAATAGCTCCGCGAGCGGATGCACCGGCCTGTGGACGGGCTCATAGGTCTCTGGGTCGACCTCGGTCGTTAAGGCATCCGCGATGAACAGCCTCATCGCCTCGTTGGCTACCGCCTCCATCATCGGCTTGGCTTTATTCGCTATCCAATCCCTCACTTCCGCTAACGCCGGCGATATCTGGCTCGAGATTAGCTCCCTTAGGCCCGAAACGGCCGTATTTAGGGCCTCTATCGATGGGAGCACGTCCGACTGCAATGCGCCCTTTAGCGCATCGACCTCCCTCCTCAGCGCGTCCACCGCCGGCCGTATGGCGTGCTCTATCGCGTCGCCTATCGCCCCGAGCCTGCCCTCTATCTCCGCTATCTTGGCTCCCAGCTCGGCCCTCAGGCTATTTATTGCCGCCCATACGCTGGCCAATTGCCCCTCGACCCATGCCCTCAGGTTGTTTATCGCGGCCCATAGCGCGTCGGCTACAACCTCCCACGGCCACTTCGGCGACTTCCTTAGGTGGTGCAATAGCTCGGTAAGCTCCCTATCCCTGGCGTTTAGCCTAAGCTCCAGCAGCCCCAGCCGGACTTGACACGTGTCAATTTGCCCGCGCCTAAATGCGAGCGAAAGCTCCTCGACCCTGCACGATATATCCGCCAGCTCGTGCCTAAGCCTAATTAGCTCGTTAAACGCCCTATACAGCCTAAGCTCGGACGCCCTATCCGCCTCTACGCGGGCTAGCGGCCTGAGCCTATCGTAGATGGTCGGCATATCGCTTCAGCCGAACTCCTCGAACAGCGGCCCGTACTTCTCGACCCACTCCTTGAGCCTCTCCTTGGCTATCTCTGGGGTGTACTCCTCCTTCGGGATGTTGATTTCGTTCAAATGCCCAGGCGGGTATTCGAAGCGGATGGTAACGACCCTTATCGGCCCCCTCTCGGGGTCGAAAACGACCGATTCAAACACCCTAAGCACCTTTAGCTTCGCCTTCCCCTTCCTCGCCTCCTCGGTCGCGCCGGGCTCCCAGCCTTCGCCTGCTTCCGGCATCATGTCTTGCCACCCATTCCCTTGCCGAAGAATACCCCGACGAGGAAGGTTATAGCGCTTACCGCCGTGCCGTAGATGGCGCTATCGTAGCCGAGCCATAGCGCGAAGGTCGTCAGCCACGTAACGCACGCCATGCCCACGGCGCTAAGCAGTATCAGCGCCCTCCTCCCGCCCATGGCCGACACATAGTTATTATGCGCTCGGCTTATAAAGTATGCCTATCAGGCACCAGGCTATCCTAACATCGGACGATAGCGGGTTCGACGACCTAACCCTCAGCTTATAGCCGCTCGGCACGTCGTATATGCCGGCCATCGGCACGGCCAGCTTCGTATTTTGCTTGATGAACTCCGCGTAGAAGCCGTACTTCGAGCCGTCCGGGGCCTCCGCTATCAGGTAGGTCGGGAATATCCCGTCTTGGTCGAAGCTAACCGCTATGGCCAGCAATTTAAGCTTGTGGCCGTCCGGAACCTCGTATATCAGCCACTCCTTAGTCGCCCCGGCCGATATTGTATCCTCGTATGTATGCCTCCACGGCTCGTTCACCATCAGCCATGTAAAGTAGCTATCGAAGTACTGCACGTCGCTGGGGAGGCCCATATCGCCTATATCCCCAGGAACTCCTCTATGCGCCTAAGCCTAGTGAGGATTTCGGCCGCCCAGGTGGGCATCAATAGCTCGCTCGTAATTAGCTCAACGTTCAGCTTATACGTCCACCTATCGCTTACGTTGTACGCCCTGAGCTGCAGCCTGCACGGGCTCTTGGGCAGGTCTACCCCGACCGGGTATTCCTTCGTCTCGTTGTCGCCCGTAACCCACTCCCCTTCGACGTCCGGGAAGAGCCTATGGGCTCCGTAGAATATCGCGAAGTAAACGCTGTTTAGGCAGCCTCCGGGCCACTTGACACGTATCAAGTCCAGCCGCCTCCCCTCGACCTCGACCGTTAGCTTCTTCGGCTTGGTTATCGGGGTATTGGGCGGAACCTCTAGGACGAAGGCGTAGGTCGGCATCCCTCTCAGCCGCGCTTTATGAAGTATTCCCACCCGCCCACGCGGAGCACCTTATCCTCCGCCGCGGTGTTGGTAAGGTGGATGGCCAGCACCCTATCGGCCCTATCGCCGCCGCTCGGCAGGCCGCTCGCCAGCCTGCCGGCGAGGGAGCCATCGATGAAGAACGTGGCCTCATCGCCCTGCAACAGGGCGCATAGCCTCAGCTCGGCCGGCGCGCCGAACGTCGCCAGCGGGCCGGTGAGCGTTTCGCTGCTGCCGTCGCCGACGCTGCCGTAAACCTTGTCGTTCTCGATGTAAAAGCCATAGTGGTTGTTCGCCTCCCTGTCGCCCACCATTATCCATGCCTTCTGGTTCGCGTTCGATTCTAGCCTTACCCTGGTCTTAAAGCCCTGCCACTTATCGAAAGTTAGTATCGGCTCGGGGTAGCCGATGGCCTTGTTGACGCAGGCCCAGCTGCCTTCCGTCGCGCCGGTCGACAGCACCGCGTGGTTCGGCAGCGCGGCATTTAGCGTTACGCTGCCGCTCCCGCTAGTGTCCACGCATAGCCCGTCCAAGCTGTCGAACGCATATGCATACCTGTATAGCTCGTTCACGGCGTCCCAGTCGACGTACGTTTCAAGGTTAAGCAGCTTAAGCCTGATGCCGGCGTGCGCATGCCTATTTATCCGCGTTTCGGTCGCCGCCTCGCCCACCAGTATATCGCAGCCCGATGTCGCGGGCGTATAGCCCTCCACGTTGATTACGTTGCGCGGGTTGACGACCTCGACCAGTAGCTCTGTGTGGCCGGCGCTGTCGATGTCCACGTTAAATACGTGGTACTTTATCGTGTCGTGCGCGGGGTCGCTACCCACCTGCAGCCCGCGCTTGGTGGGGTACAGCATCACGCCGATGTCCCACCGGTCGCCCTCGTGGTATACGCCCTCCGCGCTTTCCAGCAGTACGCCGTACTTCGTCCTAGCGTTACAATGTATCCACCTTATGTTCCAATAGCTGTTGGCCCTGTTGACGGTGGCGCTGGCGGCGTCGAACCATACCGCCGCCTCGGCGAAGTTGTAAATTTGGTAGACGTCGACGTAGCTGGTGCCTATGCCTATGTCGCGTATGCCGTACGCCCCCTCGCCGCCGGGGCTCTCCAGCTTCCACAGCCTAAGCCGGATTTCCGCATCTATCGTTATCGCGGCGCCCGGGCCGTCGTATTTGAATACAACGCCGTCCTCGCAGATAAGCCCCTTGTCGGGCCCGATTAGCCGAATCCCGTCGCCGAGGTCGTAGTCGCCCGCCAGCACCACTACGTCGCCGCGAGCGATGCCGTCTATCGCCGCCTGTATCGCCCTCCCGTGGTCGGGCGATGCGAAGGCCTCCTCGCCCGTTAGCCCATTGATAACTACCGCCTCGTCGCCGTCCCGGCAGACTATCATGCTTGCCGAGTGGTAGGGCCTGCTGAGCTCTCGAATCCCCACCGGCAGGTTGCGGACGCTCCTAGCGATTACGTCGAAGACGGTTATAAACGGTCTATCCACGCTCCCACCTACGTCGCGTATTTATTCAGCCAGTCGAGGTAGGGCTTGACGTAGTTGTAGAGGGCTTTGATTTCGGACTCGGTCAGCACGGCGGAGAAGTATTGCACCTGCGAGATTATGCATTTACACGGCCAATTTAAATCGCCTAGGTTTGCCAATATTAAATCCGGCGAATGCTGGTTCATCGCCTCCGGCAGCACTTCGTCGATTACGTATTCACCATCGGCCCACAGCCTTGCAGCTAGGGCGTCGGGGTCGTATTGGACGGCCAAGAATGTAAATTTGCTTTTTGCAATTTCCGGGCTGTAATATTCATGTGGCCCGCTCGGGCCCTGGATGGCTAGCCTCCACTTCCTCCCCATTACCGCAAGCTGCCAGCACCTATTTCCTGGGGGGGAAATGTCTTGGCTTATGGGGTTCGACTGTGTAACGACATCAAGCGGCTTGCAAACTATGGTTGCGGTAAAGCCCGCCCACGGCTTAAGCGTATCGCTATAAGGCACCTTCCCGTAGTCGTCCTCCCCGTCGAACTCCAGCCCCTGCAGGAAGTGGTAGCCCCTCCTCTTAGCCCCGTAGATTTTCCCGTGGTTGCCTTTGCCCGAAAGGTCGTAGGCTATATCGCCGCCGGGCTCCCTAAATTCGAGCCAGAGGACGCAGCCCAGCGAGCGGATGTACTCCTTCATCTCACTCCAATGCGCCCCTGAGCGTTATGAAGCACTCCCTCACCTGGCTATCGTTCTCGTTTACGTATTCGAGCCTCACGCCCTCGCCCGGGCCGTACGTTACGTTGGCCCTGCCCCTTATCGCGCAATTATCGCCGGAGGTCCAATCCGAACCCGGCCAGGCCTTCATCGCGCCGTATAACAGCCTAACCTTAAGCTCCCCGTAGGTGCCCGGAGGGAAGTAGATTTCGACCTCCTCTATCTTGGCCCTCCCTCCGTGCGGCACCGTATAGATGGTCCTCTTCCTCCTTTCGGCAGGCGGGGCTACCAGATGGTAGGATATGGTTAGCGGAGTTGACACGTGTCAACTCACCCCAAAAAATTACTTGAGCTCCACGATTAAAAGCAATACGTCGTCGGCGTGGGTATCGTCGCCCAGGACGACGTTGTTGTCGTCGGCGAGGGCTATCTGGCCGGACGACGGGGTTCCGGTTACGACGGATAGCTTCTTGGCCTCCGTTACGACGCTCTCGCCGGAGGGGCTGATGATGTTCGTATCGCTCGTATAGGCGGCCCCACTGGCCCCGCACGCGGCGTGGACGGCGCTTACGGTCGCGTGCCTAACCAGCAATGCATCCAGGATGCCCTTGGCGGGCTTCGCGTAATCGGGCAGGGGTATGTTGGTTCCGGCCGTGGCCGAGCCGGGGACGATTAGGGCCGGAACGACGGCCAAATGTTCCTGCCTAACGGCCTTGGCGGCTATGTGCTCCCTCCCGATTGACACGTGTCAAGTCCCCCCTTCGAAAGGGCTACTTATGGAGCTCCAATACGAGGAAGAAGTTTACCGTTACGCCCTCGTGGTTCTCGAACGAGAACCTCACCTTCTGCTGGGCCTTGAGCGCTATGTCCAGGTCGACCGCGTTCGACCTATCCGTGCCCAGTACGGACGGAGGTATCTTGTCGTGGGTTATCGCGGTGTTCTCGACCTGGATGGTTAGGTAGGAGGCGTACATCCTCCTGCCCGACTTCTCGACCACATATATCCGCTTGATTACGACGTTTTCATCGGGCTTGTATTCGTTGCTCCAGTTGCCTCCGTCGGCTACGTCGCCGCTCTCGAGCGTATAGAACTCCTTAAACGCCATGCCGCCTACTCCCTCCTCAGGTATTCGACCACTAGGGTTACGGTTACGCTCCAGGCGCTCCCGGAGGCCGGAGCCTTATCGGTCCCGCTTATGTTCTTGACCACCACGCTGAGCGTATGGTCGCCCTTCACCACGACCGGCTTATCGGCCAGGGTGAACGGTATCTCGCCGTCGGTCGCGTTCGGGGGCCTCGGGCACGATAGCACGTCCACCCCGTCCTTGCCTCCCGGGGCGCTTAGGTATTCGACCGGCACGCTATCGACCTTCAGTATCAGCCCGAAGTCGCCGTAGCTTACGGTATCGCCGCTGATTGAAGCCATTACGACGTTATTGAGCGTATATTGCTCGATGGTGGAGGGCTTGACGGAGCCTACCTCGACCTCCCTCTTGGCCGCCCAAACCTCGTCCGTCGCCAGGCTCTTCGAATATTCGAGGTACGTTATGCCCCTCATGCCCATGGCGTCGTACCTATCCCAGTATTGGCTCGGCATCCTCTCGCCGGGCTCCAGCAGCAGCACCTCGCCTATGCACCTAACTACGCCGCTCCCGGCCGACTCGAACTTAAACTCGGTCTCCGGCGGGACGACGAGGTACATGTCCTTTAGGTCCAATGGGCCGAGCGCGTTGCTCGAAGTCCTCTGGACGGGCGCGAAGAGCGACTTAAACGGCAGGCCTATCTTCTTGCCGGCCCTAAGCGTAACGTCCTGGGCTACGTCCGTCCCCACCTTCCTAATTACCAGCGCGTACCTCTCGCCCGTCTCGTACTCCGTATTGGTGGCAAAGAACTTGTCTAGGGGTACGGCCTTCACTCCGCCTCACCCGGGTTGATACGTGTCAACTACGTCGGGAGCTTGATGGCCTTTATCTTGCTTAGCGTGCCCGTTAGCGAGGCCTTGTCCATGGCGGTTGGCTTATAGGTGAATTCGTGGGCCCTCTTAATGAGCGTCTCCACCCTCTTTACGCTATCGTCGATGGTTACCTTCTTGATGGCGTATACCTCGGGCAGTATGTTGGCCAGGTGCGGCAGGAACTTCGTTAGGAAGTCGTACATCATGGCCGCTCCGTATTCGCATCCCCTCGGGTACCTATCGGCCCCCTTGAGCTCCGCCATGGCCTGCCAGAACTCCTGCTTTACGGCCCCCAGCCTCTCGGTGAACTTCGTCTTGGCGGCGTCGGACGATACCTTCTCGTGCCACGTGTCGGCGGCGGATAGGGCCGCCTCTATCGGGTTCCTCTTGGGGTTGTATACGCCGAATAGGTAGAACGGCTTGGCCTTCCCGGTGTTCTCCAGGAACTTCCTGGCCGCCAGCTCGGGGGACTTTAGCCTTACGGGCGGGCTCGCGGACGACATACACTACCACCGAACTTGATACGTGTCAATTGGGCTTAAAAACGGTTGCCGTTTAATTGTGCTGGAAGTATTTATACGCCCCATACGCCCAATATACGCCAGACGATAACTACGCCTAAACGCTTGATACGTTAGCTAACGTTTAGACGTTAGATAAACGCCTATCAAACGTAAGAGACGTATCTATCGGATATACGTAACGTATCGGCTAAACATGAGGGATGTATCGGCTAAACATTTAAGGAGTTAAAGTCCGCTCCGCCTTCGGCTCCGCGTTCCTTATGCCC
>QMQW01000005.1 GCA_003650625.1 Thermoproteota archaeon
AACCTACTCTCAACAGGCCAAATTTTCTCCCTAAGCCACTCCATCAAGGGCAAGTCATCCGCATATCCGCGGAGAAGGGACATTGGAGAGTGAGTGTGCAGGTTTATGAGGCCTGGAATGCAGATCTTACCGCGCCCATCAATCACGAATTCAGCTTCAACCGGAATTCTGCTGGAAATCTCACTTACAATTCCATCCTCAACATATATCGACACGTTCTTTGCAATCAACCTATCCTCACTTTGCGTCACTAGCCAGCTGCAATTCTCAATTAAAATGCTCCCTCTAGCCAACCCACTTCACCAAGCTGCTCACAGCCTGCATTAAATTGAAAACCCTAATTTCATGCAGGTGGGGAGCTTGAACTTGAAGGCCGACTGGAACCCCGTCAACCACTCCAATCGGAACGGTGCCAGCGCATATTCCAGCTAAATTAGCTGGAATGGTGAAGACGTCCAAGGAGTACTCCTCCAGTGGGGAAAGCTCCTCCCCAAGCTTAGGTGGAAATGTAGGCATCGTCGGGCCGACGATCACATCGCACTTCTCGAAAGCCCTCAGAAACTCTCGCTTAACGATGGTCCTAACTTGAAGCGCTTTCTCGTAAAATCGACCCCTATACTCCCTCCTCGTAACGTAGCTGCCACGGACAATTCTCCTCAAAACTTCGTCCAAGCATACATCTTCAATCTTAAAGCCATACCGCCTGCCATCAAACCTCCTAGTAGCACTGTAAAACTCGGCGCTTACAATTATGTAGTAGGCTGAAAGGGCCTTCTCTATGCTAGGCAAGCTCACCTCAACAACTTCAACGTCGAAGGACCTCTCAAGCAAGTTCAAGACCTCAATGACCTTCGAATATATCCTAGGATTGCAGAGCTCCTCATACTGCTTAGCCAAGCCAATGCGGAAGCCATCGATATCGCCATCAACATTGCTTGAAAAGCCGTTGAGAAGCACATTCAGCGTGGTAACCTCACCTGGATTATATCCAGCTATAACCTCCAATAGGAGGGCGGCTCCATAAGGATCTGGAGCTAGGGGGCCTATCTGATCTAGAGACATGGCCAAGTCGATCAGTCCCTGACGTGGAACCAACCCGTAAGTAGGCTTGAGGCCAACCACCCCACACCAGCACGCCGGCGCCCTAATGCTTCCTCCAGTATCGCTGCCCAAAGCCAAGTCGCAAAGCTCGGCGGCAACAGCAACGGCGGAGCCGCTGCTTGAGCCCCCAGGCACTCTACCTTCAGCTCGAGGATTCAGAGTAGGCCCATAAAAGCTTCTACAACCAGTAGTGCCGCAGGCGAACTCGTCCATGTTAGTTATTCCGATAATTACTCCCTGCTCCCTCTTAATCCGCCTTATAACCTCAGCATCATATGGAGCCACATAATTCGACAGCGTTTTAGATGCGCAGCTGATCGTGAATCCCTTAACGTTTATGTTCGCCTTTACAGCTACGCACAATCCCGAAAGCTTCCCCACCTTACCGGCGCGAATCTGCCTATCTACGCTCCTAGCCTGCCTAATCGACTTCTCGTGGCGGACATCTATGAAGGCGTTCAGCTTAGGATTGAGCTCCCTCAAGCGCTCAAGGAAAAGCTCAACATTCTCAACTGCTGACAATTCGCCGCTTCTAATAGCCTCAAGTTTTCTCCAAGTTGTGCTTCCACGGTAAGCCATAAGCCTATCCAGCCCTAGACCACGAAGCGGATTCCGTCAATATATGCCCTTTACCATCAACTCGAGGAGCATTTGATAGGAAAAGTCGCCTAAACAGCCTCCTCCTACGCGGCGTGCCCTCCCTCCTAACCATGTTGGGGAAGGCAGAGTCGTAGTAGGTTTCCTCGCACCTTGGAAGGCCGCTTAAATCCCTGACAAAGTGCTGTAATAGTTCCTCAGCTTCATCCTCAATTTGCTTCAACTTATCGTCTCTCGCCATGGCCATCTTCACTTGACCCGCATTATCTTCTTCCTACCCATGATCTCCCAGTACTCAACCTCCACGCCTGGAGTAAGCTTTGATCTCAAACTTTCATCCTCAGGCGGCGCCACCTCAAAGGTCTCGTAGGTGCCAAGGTCCATTATCTGAATTCCATGAGGAGTTACCGAAATGACCTGACCAGTTCTCTTGTCAATTATTGGAATCTCAACCTGCGCGCTGGCAGGGCCGACGAAGGTCCTCTTAACTCCATCGAAAATCCCAAGAGCAACAATTCTAACCTTAGCCGACCCATGCTTCCCAGGCTTGGACTTCTCACTGCTCACAACTCGGCAGGGCTCACCATTCAAAATTATGAATGAGCCGGGCTTAATGCTTCCAGCTTCTGCAGGCCTCTTCAATTTTCCACCTCAACATCACTAAACTTAAAATAGTCTTAAAAGTATTTAGCTGTCAGTAGCTGTCAAGGCGGCGAAGCAGAAGAAGGGAGAACATGAAAATTAGGAGGGTTGGAATAGCGTCAAGGCTAGACCAGCTGGAGGCAATGTCCATAGCGGAAAGGGCAGCCAACCTGCTGCAAGATAGGGAAGTAGAGGTTATTTTGGAAAGGCAGCTGGCTGAAAAATTGGAGTGGGCTGGAAAGGCCTCAAGCCTCATCGACATCGATGCAGACGCACTAATAATCGTCGGAGGAGACGGAACAGTGCTAAGAACCTCAAGAATAATCAGCGAGAACATACCCATGCTAGTTGTGAACGCTGGAACAGTCGGATTCCTATCAGAGGTGAATCCCAACGAGCTTGAAAGTGCAATTGCAAGATTGGCAAGCGGAAACTTCCAAATTGAAGAATGCACAAGAATTAAGGCGCAAATCGATGGAATTGAAGTTGGAGATGCACTAAACGAGGTTTCAATAGTCACCAAAACACCAGTAAAAGTGCTGAACTTAACTGCACTAAAGAAAGGGGAAGTTATCTTCTCAGGTAGAATGGATGGACTCATAATAGCAACAAGGACAGGCTCAACTGCATACGCACTATCAGCTGGAGGGCCAATAATAGACCCCGAACTGGACGCATTCGTCCTAGTCCCCCTATGCCCACTAAAAATCTACCAAAAACCCATAGTTCTACCCTCCTCACCAAAACTTGAGGTCTTCATCGAGGAAAATGGGTCGGACGCCCTAGTAATTGCCGATGGACAGATCCACGCTGAAGCACCCGCAGGGTCAAGGGTAACTCTGGAGAAAAGCTCCAAGAAGAGCTTGTTCATAAGACTGGGAAGAAGCTTTTACGAAAGGCTAAGGGAGAGATTGGTTAGAGATGTCTGAAAGCCAAGGAAGCCCAATGGTTGTCATCCTAGACTCCTCAGCAATCATAAACGGCTATGACCCAGCATCCTCAATCAGCGAGCACCTAATAAGCCAATCAGCTGCAAGTGAAATCAAGGACGCCAAATCCAAGCGCATCATGGAAACAGCCCTCATAGTTGGAAAGCTAAAGGTCGTCGAGCCAAGCAGGAAAGCCGTAGAAAAGGTTAAGGAAGTTGCATCAAAAACGGGGGACAAGGGATTCCTATCAAAGGCAGACATAGACACCATAGCATTAGCAGTTGAGGTTAAGGAGAGAGGCCTAAAACCCATAATAATGACAGACGACTTCACGATCCAAAACGTAGCAGCTCACATGGACATAAAGTGCCTGCCAATAGCAACTGGGGGCATAAGGGAAAAGCATAGGTGGATGAAGTACTGCCCAGCCTGCGGAGCAACCTACACGGGCCAAGAAGTTGAAAAATGCAGGATATGCGGAACCCCCCTTAAAAGGAAGTCTAGGGCTTAATGAACCTAGCTATGAAGTAGCCGGGTGCATCATGAACGTCAGGGTAAAACCTCTGCACCAACGAGAACTTAGAAATCAAGGGAAGGCCAGGGCATCCAAGGTAAACTGGCTGATCATCAAGCTCAAGTGGATAATTTTCGAGAACATAATTGACGATCATCTCATTCTCCTCAGCAGTTAAAGTGCAAGTAGAGTAAACAATCACTCCTCCCGGCTTGACCAATTCAACTGCAGGCTCAAAGAACTGCCGCTGATAATTGGAGCATGAAATGACATCTCGACGAGACCTCCTCTCAAAAAGCTTTGGGCGAACGCCTAAAGCCGAGCATGGCGGGTCGATTAGAACTCTATCAGCCCTCAAATTCGGGTAATCCTTATGAATATACCTTGAATCCCCGACGATTGCAGTGACATTCTTAACTCCAAGCCTACGCATATTTTCAACAAGCTTACTCAACCGAGATTTAGAACTGTCAAACGCGAATATCCTCCCGGAATTCCCCATCAATTGAGCGATGTGCGAGGTTTTCCCTCCAGGAGCAGCACACATGTCAACCACAACTTCCCCAGGACATGGACTCAAAACCAAGCTCGTGAGCATTGCGGGAATGCTCTGCTCATAAATTAAGCCGCTAGAGTAAGCTTCAAGCTCCCGCAGAGAAACGCTCCTATACAGGGATCTTGTGATTTTCACCGCCAACCCAAACGACTTCTCTTCCATTTCAACGCCACTCATAACTGCAATTCCAACTGCAACCGGATGCCCAAGCTCATCAACAACCAGCACCTCATCTCCACGATCAACTCCAGCTGCAGACAATACTCCCGGAGCATAAAGCTGCGCACCCTGCATAACGCTTTCAGCAGCATACTTATCTGCAACTACAACCTTCTCAGCAGCCGGAATTTCAAATGGACCTTCCACCTCAACTAGGAGGGCCTCCTCAATTTTAGGGTGCTGACGAACTGAAAGCCCCTCATCCTCCAGAATGCTCATCAACCTCTCGGGATCAACCTTAAGCGTATTAACCCTAAAGCTATACCACTTGGAGGGGCGCCTCAAGCTATCCAAAATGCTACTCAACCTAGCAGAGTTAAAGTACTGAAGTAGAAGCTCGGCAATCTCAACCGAGTAGCCACACTTTAGAGCTGACCCACCTGAAAGGCTTGAAGAGCATGTCATCAGCCGTAAAAAGAGGCACTACATTTAAAGTTCTTTTGGAAGCCTAGCCACAACCTCTCCACTTGAATTTAGAACTTCAATGACGACTGGGACGTTCATGCAGTGAACGGAGCACGATAGACATGGGTCGTAGTCCCTAATTAAGGTTGAAACCTCTGCGAGAAGCCTCTCCTCAGAAGACCCCTTCAAAATCTTTGAAGCAACAACCTTTACGTCCCTACCGATCACAGGAATGTTCTGCACCGTCGCCACGATCATGTTTGCCCTCGTTATAATCCCCTCATCATCAGCGAAGTAGTGGTGAATGAGCGTCCCCCTGGGGGCCTCAACCACTCCAACGCCCTCATGAAACTCAACTCTAACTCTCCTAGCAGGCCCTTCAGCTCTCTCAAGCGAAGAATCGCTCAAAAGCGAATTTAACCTTTCAAAGCAGTAGGCAAGCTCAACCAGCCTAGCTAAATTGTAGTGGCGAGTCGAATTCACTGGCCTTGAAGAGCTCAAATTAAACTTCTCCCGCAAATCCTCAGCCCAGTCCGAATTCAACTTCCCAGCAATATTTAGCCTAGCAAGAGGGCCGACGCGGTAAATTCCATCAGGATATCCAAGCTTCTTCAGGAAGGGGGCCTTAGCATAACTCCATGAAACAACGCGCTCATTAATGTGCTCCAAATACTCCTCTGGCCGAAATTCATCGACAAGATCTCCACGTTCAGAAATGGCTCTAATTTTAGGTGCATCATACAGGGCAAAGTCCTCATCGGAGTAGAGAGATAGGAAATTCGAAGGCTCAGAAACACCTCCAACAGCAGACTTGACTGCAGCTTCCTCGACTAGAGATAAGGTTTCAGAGAAAATTTTCATCGCCTCATTGCATGCTTCCAAAAGCTTCAATCGCTCATCACCCTCAATTGGCTTGGCGAAGCCTCCTGGAACCGCTGCCGTTGGATGAACAGACGACCCACCTAAAGCTTCAAGCACTCTTTGAGCAAAGCGCCTAATTGCAAGCGCATTCCTAATAAGCCTTGGATACCTCTTAGCAAGCTCAGGAAGCCCTCTCCTCCAAACAGGAAGGTCGGAGAGCAGCAGGTCAGGAGCATAAAGAAGGAAGAAGTGAAGTGCATGGCTATGAACAATGCCTGCCAAGTGAAGCGCTAATCTGAGCTTTTCAGCCCAAGGAGAAACCTCCAAGCCCAATATGGAGTCTACAGCTTTAACCGAAGCTAAGTGATGAGAAGTGGAGCACAGCCCGCATATCCTCGTAACGATAATTGGAGCCTCCTCAACAGGCCTATTCCTCAGAAAAGCTTCAAAGCCCCTGAACTCCATGACGTGGAAGTAGGCTGACTCAACCTCCCCATCATCGCCTAGCACTATCGTAACTTTAGCATGACCCTCAATCCTAGTTATAGGGTAGAACGAAATGGACCTACCCACGCCTAGCACCCCTAACCTTACGGCCAAATATGGATGCTGGAAGCGTAAATCGATAAAGCACTCCAGCTAGGTCGGACAGCCTCATCAAGTCCTCCAATGACACCTCTTCAAGTGAAGTGGCTGATGCTATTGCGCTAATCATCTTGGCAGCTTGATCCTCAACTCCCTCCAAAACCCCCATACAGCCCCTACATGGATAACCAGCTTTAATGCACCTAGCTCCGCAGCCACCTCGAGTTGCAGGTCCAAGACATATGAAGCCCTGCTCCAATAGGCACTTGCTTAGATCAACCTCGTCGTAAACCCACCTCCTAATGCCCTTAATTACCTTCTCGCCCCCACTATTCAGCGGACACTCATCGCAAACGCTCTTAGCTGGCAATTCAAATTCTTCGCCTGAAATTAAAGCTTCAAAAAACTTCGATATGAGCTTCATTGGCGGAGGGCAGCCTGGAAGCGCATAGTCAACCTTAACAACTCTGCTCAAAGGCTTGATGAAGTCAGTTAAAGCGGGAACTTCAACGCGTGGAGGCTCGCCCTCAGGGTTGATTGTGCCCAACTGCTCTAAGTAGGAGGTCTTGAGGAGCTCCATGGAATTGAGGAGATTTGCAAGCCCAGGAATTCCGCCGAAGCATGCGCATGAGCCAAAAGCCACCAAAATCGAGCATTTCCCCCTCCACCTCTTAACCTTCTCCAAGTCCTCCTCAGTCCTAATAGCTCCAGTTAGAATTGCCACGTCAACCCTCTCAGGTGGAGGGGCATCCATTAAGATGGGGGCGTAAACCAGCTCGACGTCGCGGAGCACTGAGAGTAGGGAGTTTCCAAGATCTAAAATTGCGTTTTCACATCCAGCGCATGCAGTTAAGTGCTCTATGGCTAATGTCAAATTACTCCTCAACCAAAACACCCCTTAGAGGGCTTGGACCCAACTCTGCAATTCTCCTAACAAATTCCTCCACTATTCTAGCGAACCTCTCACCTTCACCAGCTGAAGCCCAGTCAATTCTAATTCTATCAGGCTCCAGCCCCAAATCCTTGAGGAGGAGTTTAAGCATTGCCACTTTACGCTCAGCCCTATAATTGCCAGTTAAGTAGTGGCAGTCCCCCGGATGGCAGCCGACAATCAAAACTCCATCAGCGCCGCCCTTAAAAGCCTTCAAAACGTGAGCTGGATCGATCCTTCCAGTGCACATTACCCGCACAATCCTAATGTTAGCAGGATACCTCAACCTCATGGTTCCAGCTAAGTCAGCAGCCGCATATCCGCACCAATTACATAGAAAGCCAATGATCCTCGGCTTAAAGCGCTTCCTTAAATCAAGCCTTCCCAACGAGCTTGCTTCCAAAAGCCCAGCCCTCCTCAACTGCCTTCAAATTAAGCTCCTCAGTGCCCCTAGGAACGCTATCCAAAATGGACTTCTTTAGGGCATCCAAACTCACAATTCCAGTTATAGCTGAAAAAGCTCCGAGCATAACTATGTTGGCCACAATTCTCCTTCCAAGCTGCTCCGCAATTCTAGTTGCAGGAACCCTATACAACTTAACCTCCCCAGGCACGTCAATCGGCTCAACGAGATCCTCATCAACAATTATAACTCCACCACTCTTCACTCCGCCCTTATAGTAGTTGTAGGCATCCTGAGACAAAGCTATTAGAACATCCGGCGAGCTAGCGCATGGATAATCTATTTCCTCAGTAGATATGATGACGTCAGACCTGCACCTGCTTCCCCTAGCCTCAGGGCCATACGATTCAACTTGAACTGCGCACTTCCCATCGAAAAGGCAAGCGGCCTTGCCGAGAACGTAGCCAGCTAATATTATTCCCTGACCACCAAGACCCGAAATCCTAACCTCCCACCTCAACACCATCACCAATTCACGCTTAAACCAAGCACCTAATATCCCGCCCAGACCTCTCCCTAATTAAGCGGTAAAGCTCGCTTATGAATTCAGGGCGCTCAACGTCCACGAACTCCCCAACAACTATTTTCCCTCCAACCTCAATTTCAACCTTAGCTGGATCAATGAAGTTCCTGATTACGGAGTTCTTCTTGAGATAATTGATGACCTTCAACGGGCCCCCAAGCTTATTATACCGAGCGTAGAGCGTAATGCAGGGGGCAATAACCTCAATGAAAGCGAAGCCCCGCTTAAGCAGCCCCTTCTCAATAGACTTGGAAAGCTGAACTGGATGAGCAACAGTCCACCTAGCAACATAAGTTGCTCCAGCTGCAGCAGCCAAGTAAACGAGATTAAATGGATGCTCAATATTTCCATAGGGAGTCGTCGTAGTTATGGATTTAAATGGAGTTGTAGGGCCAAGCTGGCCTCCGGTCATGCCATAATTGAAGTTGTTAATGCAAATCACGAGCAAATCAACATTTCTCCTAGCAGCATGAATGAAGTGATTGCCTCCAATCGCAAATAAATCCCCATCACCACTAAAAACAACGACATGCATATTCGGCCTCGCAACCTTAACGCCCATAGCCAGCGGAATCGCTCTACCATGAGTCGTGTGGAACGAGTCGAAGTGAACGTAGCCAGCAGCTCTACCACTACACCCAATGCCAGAAATAAATGCAATTTCATTGGGATTTACGTTAAGCTCCTTAACAGCCCTCAGAAAGCAGCCGAGAGCAATGCCAATGCCGCAGCCGGGGCACCATATGTGGGGAAGCCTATCAGACCTCAACAGATCGCCAAGAGGATGAACATTCCCAGCCTCACTCAACATTTAACATACGCCTCCTCTATTACAGCTAAAAGCTCCTCCGGAGTGTGAGGGTTACCGCCAATCTTATGGACGAAGTTCACAGGCTTACCGCCGGAACACCTCTCAACTTCGCCGACAAGCTGGCCATAATTCATCTCAGCAACCACGAAAGAGCTAATTCGCCTCGAAAGCTCTCTAAAGTAATTATATGGGAAAGGCCACACGGTAATTAGCCTCACTAGGCCGACCTTCAACCCCTTAGACCTAGCAATTCTAACAGCTCTAATTGCAGACCTAGCAGGAGTCCCATAGGCAACAACAGCAACCTTAGCATCCGAAATGAAGTGCTCATCCATCCTCACTATCCTATCAGCATTAACCCTAATCTTATCGCACAGCCTCCTAACAAGCTGCTCCTGAACCTTAGGATCGGTAGATCTTGGATAGCCTTTAAAGTTGTGAGTCAAGCCAGTTACATGAATCCTGTAGCCTTCACCAAAACAAGCCATTGGAGGGACAAGGTCATCATCAGGCTTAAATGGCTCGAACTCCTCCGGAGGAACTTCAGGCTTCTTCCTATTAACAATCTTAACTTCACTTGGAAGCTTAATCACCACTTTCTCCCGCATGTGACCGAGAATTTCATCCGAAAGAAGAATTACGGGAACCCTAAACTGCTCAGCCAAGTTGAAAGCTTCAATAGTCAAGTCGAACATTTCCTGCACAGAATAAGGAGCCAAAGCAATAACCTCATAATCCCCATGGCTCCCCCACCTAGCCTGCATCACATCACCTTGACCAGCCCTCGTTGGCTGACCCGTACTAGGCCCTCCCCTCATAACGTTAACAATGACTATTGGAGCTTCAGTCATGGCAGCCAAACCAATATTCTCCTGCATCAAGCTAAAGCCAGGCCCACTAGTAGCAGTCATCGCCTTCACACCAGCATACGAGGCGCCAATTATCAGCGCTATGGAGGCAAGCTCATCCTCCATTTGAATGAAAACGCCTCCAACTTCAGGAAGCCTCCTAGCCATGCGCTCCGCAATTTCAGTTGAAGGCGTTATTGGATATCCAGCAAAAAGCTTACAGCCAGCTACAATTGCCCCCTCAGCGCACGCCTCATCTCCCTGCATGAAGAAAGCGCCCTTCAGATACCTTGAAAACACCCCGCTCACACTACCACCCAAATAACTTGGAAAATCCCACCACCAATGTAATTAAACTATAGAAATGTATAAAGTTTGTCTCTTTACGAAAACAATTCATAAAACTAAAACTACTTAAAAAGCAACGCGCATAATAAGCTAAAAACGGTAAGCCAGCGTTTACAAAGTTAAAAAAGTAAAGCATAAAACGGAAGATAGTCAACTCACAAAAATACCAAACAAATGGAGGCACTACACCCACGCAAACAGGCGATTAATTGCGCCTTACGAGGCTTCATAGCGAACATTCATAATAACTTCCAGGCGCAGACTCTTCTCATTTGTATGGTGCGGGGGGTGGGATTCGAACCCACGCAGGCCTACGCCACAGCCGCTCTGAAAACTTCCTCAGGGCTGCGCCTTTGACCTGACTCGGCCACCCCCGCCGTACAAAAGGTTGCAGAATTACAACATTAGCTTTTCGGCTGGTAGTCGTATAAACTTCCCTTACGCTCCAGAAGCACTCCTTGAGCCTTCCTATACTTAACCGTCTTAATTCGAATTTTAACTACTTCGCCAATTTTAGCTCCAGGAATGAAAACCGCCGTGTCTTTCACTCTGGCTATTCCATCTCCATTTGCAGCGCAATCCTCGACCACAACTATGTAGGTGTCTCCAACTCTCAGCCGCTTAAAGCCATATTGCCGAGAAGTTCTATCGCGCTTCTTAGAGCGCCTTTTCGGTGCACGTCTAGGCATTCACGTCCTCCTAACTTGCGATAATTGGTCCCTATAAGTTTGTAGGTAATTATAAGTGTTGCGCAATCTACTTTCTCCTTCTCCGAGCTCCCTTCTTCCTGCCTGTTTTCCTTGGCGCTATGTGGCCAACCTTCTGCCCTGGAGGAGCTGTGCGTGGAACAGGCGTGCTTCCCGTCGGGTGTTGACCTCCTCCATGCGGATGGCTTGCAGCAACCATTGCTTTGCCCCTCACAACTGGCCACTTCCAAGCTTTCACCTTAACTCTATAGTACTTAGTTCCAGCTTTAACGAATGGCTTTTCAGTTCTACCTCCGCCGGCGACAACCCCTATGGTTGCTCTGCACTTGGGGTTCAGCGACTTAAGCTTGCCTGAGGGGAGGCGGATGATCGTTCTATCTGGAGCTTGAGCAATTACAGTGGCGTACGAGCCTGAGGACCTCGCAAACTTGCCTCCATCTCCAGGCCTAGCCTCTACATTGCATATTTGAGTGCCCTCAGGAATCTTTCCAATTGGAATTATGTTGCCAACCTCAAGAGGAGCATTAACCCCCTTAGCAATTATCTGCCCCACTGCGAGCCCCTCGGGAGCCAGTATCAGCTGCTTCGTTCCATCCTCAAACTTCACTAGGGCAACCGGAGCACCCCTACCGGGGTCGTGAAGTAGAGCTTCAACCCTACCCGTGACTATAGATTCCATCTCCTCACTGCTTGGAGGCAAGTACTTGACATCTCCAACTCTCTTCCACGAAGGAGAGCGGAAAACTGAGCCTCCACGCCCCTTTCTCTGAACAAGCAACCTCTTGCCCATAAACAACCACCTACAATATACCTAGCTTAGTAGCTACATCCGAAGCCCTATGTTCAGGAGCCAGCTTCACGTAAGCCTTCTTCTCTCCCCTAGGAGTAATCAGCGTATTAACCTTCACGACTTTAACGTTGAAGAGCTGCTCCACCGCCCACTTAATCATCTGCTTATTAGCTCTAATGTCAACTATGAAGGTCAACTTGTTTTCCCGCTCAATCCTCTCTATTGCGGCCTCCGAAATCACGGGCCTAACTATTATGCTCCAAGGATCTATTTTCAAAGACGACACCTTCAATCACTAACCTCAGTAAAGCTGCCATATAGGATGGAGTAGGCGCTCATAAACTTTTCTAGGAACTTCCAAACCGCTCCTTAAGCCGCTCAACCGCAGACTCCGTCCAAATAGTCAATCTGCCCGGGTGGCCTCCTGGAGCCAAGTGCATTACACTTAAATTGTCAACGTTCACAACGTCAACTCCCGGAAAGTTCCTTGCAGCCTTGAATATGCCATTATCCTCAGCAATGACGATTAGGGGCCCCTTCCTTCTCTTATACTTCCTACCCCTAAACTTCCCCTTCCCAGCCCTAATCTTCTTACCTCGCTTCGCCCTCTCAACGTCATCCCAAACCCCTAGATGCTTAAACACCTCCCTAACTTCAGCAGCCCTGCTCAGCTGCTCCAATTCGCTCGTCACAATGAGAGGTATTTGCGGAACCTTCACTATCACGTGCCCTCGAGACGAAACTAACTTCGGATCAGCAGTAGCTGCAATAGCCGACATTATGGCAAGCCGCCTCTCCTTCTTATTAATCCTCTCCCAAACAACTTCCTCAGCTCTCGGAGGATGAGTTCTTCTGCCTCCCACGGTCATTGGAGCTAAAGCTGCTTGATTAGCCTTAGGATACCTGCTACCCTTAACTCTAGGAACCCTCGCCACGCCGAAGCCCACACCCCAGCTCTCAGCAGTAGTTCGCTTTCCAGCCAAGGGATCTCTGCCTTGAGGCTGAACTCTAGCTGTTAATGCAGATATGAAAGCCCTCCTGATCAAGTCTATCCTTAAAGGCACGCTGAAGACGCTTGGAAGCTCCACCTCCTTCACCGGCTCGCCCTTCAAGCTGAAGACCTTCACTTGAAGAGGCTTAACCGACAGCTTAGAAAGGTACTTCTCCATCACGTCATTCACCCCAGCTAAACGTGAATATAAACTACCCTCGGCCTCGTCTTTGGCGCATTTTCCGGAGGTCTAATGGGGTATCGAAGCTTAATCAGCCTCTTAGTAGGCCCTGGAACTGAGCCTTCCAACACAACGTACTGCCCCCTAATCA
>QMQW01000006.1 GCA_003650625.1 Thermoproteota archaeon
AGCTTAGCGCCAACAACAATTAATAAGGTGAATTAGGTCAAAATAATACGGTGTGACCATGGATTTATTCGAAGCTATTAAAGGCAGGAGGAGCATTAGGAGATTCGTAAGAAAAGAGGTGCCGGAAGAGCATGTAAAACGAATTTTAGAAGCAGCCATCTGGGCGCCCTCAGCAGGTAATCTTCAACCCTGGGAGTTCATCATCATAAGAGATGAAAAAGTGAAGACTGAAATTGCAAGAGCAGCCCTAGGTCAAATGTGGATCACAGAAGCACCCGTAGTAGTTGTTGTATGCGCAAATGAGCTTAGAAGCGCAAGACACTACGGGGAAAGAGGAAGAAGCCTATACTGCATCCAAGATACAGCAGCAGCCACTCAAAACATGCTATTAGCAGCACACGCACTTGGCTATGGAACTTGCTGGGTTGGAGCATTCCTGGAGAATGAAGTTAAGCAAGTACTAAATCTACCAGAACACGTCCGCCCAGTAGCAATCATACCCATAGGAGTCCCAGGAGAGAAGCCAGCTCCAAGACCTAGAATTCCACTCAACCAAGTAGTACACTACGAAAAGTACTAGACTACTCACTTGCTAGAGACCTGGAGCACTATGGTAACTATGGAAACTTTGTGTTCATAAACTCGAGAACTGAATTAATTTCGGAAGTCATCATGCATTCGCTGAGGATGGCAAACCCTTAACTTGCAACCTGTGATGCGCGGGGATGCAGTTCTCAATGTAACCCCAACAAATGAAGGAATGTTATAGGAAAGCCCGTGAAAGCTATCAAAGTTCCACAGTATCCAAAAGATAAAACGCATGCAACATGCCATCGACCAGTATTCGAAGCGTATTCGCCCAGTATTCTCCCAAGATAATTTACAAAAGTAAATTCATAAAGGCAATACTTCTAAAGCACATTAGAATTAAAAGGTAAAAGCATGCAAACAAGTAGCGCAGCTGAAGCCAAAACACTCACAAGTAAAGTCAACATCCACAAAAAATTAGCAAGAAAGGTAGTAGGAGACATAGGAAATTGGAGAGAAATGGCCATTTTCACCTATGAAAACACAATACTAAAGAAATTCAGAGTAATTCCAGAAATACTGGCACTAGCAATAGCACACGAAGCCTGGAGACAGCGAAAAACGCGCTCGATAGTAATACTAAATACAAATCACATTGACCCAGACGTAGCTCTAGAGATTATCGATGAATTTGAAAGCCCTCCATCAACATTCGAATTCGGAATTGAAAACATCAGCTTCAATACTCTTCCCAGAATTAAAATAAGCTTCGAAAGGCTGAAAACGCGAGGAGAAATTCTTGGAAAAATAATTAAAGGCATTGCCCCCGAAAAAAACCATAAAATCAGCGAACAACAATTCGAAAAAGTGGAGAGCGTAAATGAGCTCAGCGAACTCTTAATTAAAACCTTAAAGCCCCCAAGCATTAGCGAGATTCTGGAAGATAAACTTCGTCAAAATAAGAATAAAGGGAAGTTGACGACAGTAGCACAAGCAGTAGGAATTATAGGAGGACTCATTTTCCAGCCGCTGGCAGTAGCTCCACATGGATTAAAGATGGTTCAAGAACTCGTAAAAGCAATCCAAAACGGAAAGGAAATGCATTATAAGGACTGGGAAAAAGCAATTGAAAAGGGATTTAGCGCAGAAAAGGTAAAGCAAATAGTAGACCTGAGAGGTATGACACCTCTTGTAGAGGGAATAGAGGATAGCGGATGGGCAGTAGTTCTAAACACAACTGCAGAAACCATGTACGAGCCACTATCCCTATACATGACTTGGAATGCCATAGAAACAGTTTCAAGAGAACTTGGAGAAGCACTTGGAGTCCTAGCTGATGGAGATAGCCTCATACAGATTCCAGCAGCAGGAGAGGTAATTAGAGAACTAGTGGAGAGCGAAATGAGCATTAGACTAGCATACATATTCAGGTGCAAAGGCGGAAAACACCCTGAAAATATAATGCACATAAAGAAGTACATAAGCGATAGAGTCGTCATATTCGACATGCCAACTCAAATGCTAGCAAAGCTGTTTGAAAACGAAAGCGCCACATCAACTGCCATTCTAACCAAAAACCTGCTAGAGGTAGTCAAAGCAGAAAAGCGCGGAGAAATAGCATTCACCTCAAGAAACTTCGGCTATAAGGGCCGCTGGAAAGTCGAAAAAGTGGCTTTGGAAACAGGATTCAAAGCAAGATTGAAGCGAATCATAATAAAGATAATTGAATTACTAAACATTTAATATTTCAAGCAGATCTGCAACACTTTCAATAACCACGTCAGCACCACACTTCACGAGCTTCTCAGCAGGCATCAATCCAGTAAGCACCCCAACAACAAGCTTTGCACCCACCTCCTTACCGGAAATAATGTCAGCCCAATAATCTCCAACCACAACACACTCTTCGATGGAAACCCCTAAAAGCTCAGCTGCTCTACGCAAAATACGCTTCTTCGAGAAAAGTTCACCATCCAAAAAGTTCTTGCCAGTTACAATGCAATCCACGTAGGCTTCCATACCATACATTCTAAGCTCCCTCCAGACCTCCAGCTCATCAACAGCCCTACCAGTAACCACTGCCACTTTAAAGCCGCGCCTCTTCAAAGCCCTCAAGACTTCAATAGCTCCTGGAATTGGAGAATCCAATGGAGAGAAAAGCTCATTATACCTCTTCAGAAAAATCCTCCAAAAAACCTCTCTAGAAATGCTTTTAGGAACAAATTCGTCGAGAGCATCATCAGCATAATACTTGACGAAAACGCTCCACTCAAGCTCCTTCTCACCATAATCCCTAAGGAGCCTATTCAAAACCTCGAAGAAGCGCCTCAACGTATACACAAGAGTCTGATCCAAATCGAAGATCACAGCCTTCATGCACACAACCTCAAAGCAAAATTTTTCAAAAAATACGGAAATTTAAGTTTAGCTCTTCGGTGAAAACATGAAGGACAAATGGCAAACAGGAATCCTAGTAATATGCTGGCTTAAGAATCCCAGCAAACTAACAAGAAGAAAAGTCATCTCTGCACTCATAGATGAGCAAACTGGAAATTTAAAATTCCTAAAAGCAGTGAAGTCAAACCTAGTGATCTACGCCGCTAGGAACATGAAGTCAAATGAAGTTGAAAAAAGAGCTGAAAAAGCACTGACACTGAAATTTAAGGTTCCAGTTAAAGTTGAAGCCCTACCAACATTAACGCTAACCAAAGCACTTAATGAAGCCCTAATAGCTTATAAGGAGCTAAAATCTAGGTGAAACTGGGAAATGAAATGCCAACAATAATAGTAAATTCAAAGTACTGTAAGGGCTGCGGAATATGCGTTGAAATGTGCCCCGCAAAGGTATTCGAACTTTCCAAGGAAATTAATGAAAAAGGCTACCACCAAGCAATACCAGTGAAACAGGACAAATGCACGCTATGCCACCTATGTGAACTCTACTGCCCAGACCAAGCAATCACCATAATAGGAGAGGGAGAAATTGAAAGAGGAGGAGCTAAAGCAACTCGCTGAAGCCAAGAAAACCCTAACAAGCCTAATAAAGAAACTTGAAAAGGAACTTGAACTACTTCAAGCATGCATATCCATAGTCGACCAAGCACTCATCAAAAGAAGCTTCACAACCGCAGAAAAACTGATTGAGCGCGAAAAGCCCAAGAAGGAAATCGTTGAATTAGAGTGGAAGGAACTCCCCCCAATAGCTTACCGCATAGGTAGAAGCGAGGTAACCCTAGCAAGAGTATATGAAAAAGACAAAGACTTACGAATTGTCCCAAAAATAAAATTCAACATCAACACACCTCCCTTCGAGTCATTCCTCATCAAAAGAGTACTGGAAAAAATGAAGGAAAAAGATGCTGAATTAGCACTACCACCAGACAAGGCCATCGACTTTGAAGTTAAACTTGACGGAGACATAATAAAGGAGTTAATCATCAAAAACATTATGGACGAAGACAGAAAAGTAAGCATTAGAAACGCTGCAAAATGGACCTTCGCCAGAATGTATGAAAAGCTTTTGAGGTGAAATCCATGCTCCCAACATTAAAGCAAAATGAAATGTATCTAAAGGCCATTGAAACGCCAAAACACTTGGAAAGAGCTCTAAACCAGCTAGAAATTCAAGGCATGGTTGAGGGAGAAGTAGATAACATCGTCATAGCTGGAATGGGCGGATCTGGAGTTATAGGAAACATAATTCTAGACTGGCTTGAAGACAGCTCCCCAATTCCAATAATCACTTGGAAGAACTACGGTCTACCCGCATGGGCAGACACCAAAACATATGTTCTAGCAATAAGCTACTCAGGAAATACCGAAGAAGTAATATCAGCAGTAGCAGAGGCCCTGAAAAGAAAATGCAAATTAACACTCATAACAAGCAATGGAATCCTCGAGAACCTCGCATCCTCAAGGAAAATACCAATAATAAGAATACCAAAAGGATACCAACCGAGAGAAGCCCTACCATACCTACTAACAGCAGCAATAATCGCACTAGACAACCTCGAAATCATAGGAAATTGGCGCGAGGAAATGCAAAAAACCATAGAAACGCTGAAGCGCATGAAAGAAGAACTTGAAAACAAACCTGAAATAGCAAGGCAAATTGCAGAGAAAATAAAAGACCACCAAGCAATCATATACGCTTACAAGCCCTTAAGAGGAGCAGCCCTAAGATTTAAGCAACAACTAAATGAAAACGGCAAAAGCTGGGCTAAAGTAGAAATCATCCCCGAAGCAGGACACAACGAAATAGTAGGATGGAGAGCCGAGAAAAACTCGCTAACAAACTTAAAAGCCATATTCATTAGGGATGTATTTGAAAGCAAGATGATGAACGCAAGAATAAGTGCATTTAAAGAGGAAATTGAAAGGGCTGGAGTTGAGGCAATCGACATCAAGGCTAGGGGGCGAGAAGTATTAAGCAGAATAATGTCGGTCATCTACCTGTGCGATCTAACCTCAATATACCTAGCTTTAATAAAGGGAGTTGACCCATCAAACATCGAGCCAATCAAAAACTTAAAGGAAAAAATCAAATCCACGGGGTATCTGCAGGAGCTCATGAAGCAGTTAGAATATTGATAGCCATAAATATTAATCTTTATAAATATAACTTAGCAAAACTATAATGGTGATTACATGCCAAAGCCAATAGTAAAGGTAGGCGTAAATGGCTATGGAGTTATAGGTAAGCGCGTCGCCGACGCAATATCAATTCAAGACGATATGAAGCTAATCGGAATCTCAGACATAGCTTCCGACTGGAGAGTGAAAATGGCAGCTAAAAAGAATTACTCAATCTACTGCTCTATCCCCGAAAAAATCGAGGAAATGAAGAAAGCGGGAATCGAAGTTGAAGGAACGCTTGAAGACCTACTAAAACAAGTCGACGTAATAATTGACTGCACCCCCAAAAACATTGGAGCCAAAAACAAGTCCATATACGAGAAATTCGGAGTCAAAGCAGTGTTTCAGGGAGGAGAAAAGCATGAAGTTGCAGGAGTAAGCTTCGTTGCCCAGTGCAACTATGAAGAAGCACTTGGAAAACAATTCGTAAGAGTAGTAAGCTGCAATACAACCGCCCTATGCAGAGTGCTGGGAGCAATTAAAAATGAAATTGGAATTAAAAAGGCAAGAGCATTCATAGTGAGAAGAGCAGTAGACGTATGGGAAAGCGGCAAAAGAGGCATAATGAACACCGTAGTACCCACAATGGGAATAAGCCACCACGCCCCAGACGTTAAAACCGTCCTCCACGACTTAGACATAGTAAGCATGGCAGTTAAAGCATCCCACAACCTATTCCACCTCCACTTCTGCCTAGTTGAAGCGGAAAAGAACGTTGAAGCTGGAGAGGTCATAGAGGCTTTAGAAAAAGCTCCAAGAATAGCATTTGTCAGCACACAAGATGGAATCGATGGACTGCACGCAGTTTTCGAACTAGGACGAGACCTAGGTAGAAGCCGCGGAGACATCTACGAAATACCAGTTTGGAGAGACAGCATCACAGTAATTGGAAATGAAGTATACGTAGCTTGGAGCACTCCCAATGAAAGCAATGTAATTCCAGAAAACGTGGATGCAGTTAGAGCCATAATGGAAGTAGAGGAGGATTGGCGCAAAAGCGTTGAGAAAACCGATAAAGCGCTGGGAATAATTAAGAAGTTCTACTAAATATCTTAATTCCCAATTTTTCACTTAAGCAAGATTTAATTCTCCGGACATTAAAGTGATTTAGTGATCAGCCTTGGAATACTCGGCAATCGTAGATGTTTATGAAAAAATTGAAGCAACTACAAAAAGGCTTGAAATGACAGATTTACTTGTAAGCCTACTAAGCAAAACCCCGAAAGAAATCATAGACAAGGTGATTTACTTAACCCAAGGAAAGCTCTACCCAGATTACGTAGGTATTGAGCTTGGAGTTGCAGAAAAGCTTGCAATGCGTGCACTAGCACTAGCAACTGGATTACCATTAAGGGAAATTGAAAGCGAGCTCAAAAGAACAGGGGATATTGGAACAGCGGCAGAAATATCCTTAAAGCGTAGGAAAACTAAAACTTTAATGGAGTTTTTCGGAGCCCCAGCCAAAGTTGAAAGGCTATCAGTCCAAAACGTCTACAGCACACTTGAAAGAATAGCCAAAGCGGCAGGCGAGGGATCTCAAGAAACAAAAATAAAACTACTAGTAAGCCTGTTGCGAAGAGCCTCGCCAAAGGAAGCCAAGTACCTGCTTAGAACGGTTACCGGAAAATTGAGGCTAGGAATAGCTGACATGACAATACTGGATGCACTGGCAATAGCATTTTGCAAAACCAAGGAGGTAAGGCCAATTATTGAAAGAGCCTACAACATATCTTCGGATTTAGGTGCAGTAGCTAAAGCACTAGCATATGAAGGAATTGAGGGCGTAAAGAAGTTTAAGATAACCGTTGGAAGGCCAATTAGGCCCATGCTCGCTGAAAGGTTATCTTCACCCCAAGAAATTCTCGAAAAGCTCGGCGGAAAATGCGCTGCAGAGTACAAGTACGATGGGGAGAGAATACAGGCACACAAGAAAGCTGATGAAGTGATTCTCTTCTCAAGAAGACTCGAAAACATCACCCATCACTATCCAGACGCCTGCGAACTCATAAGAAGCAATATTAAAGCTGAAGAGGCAATAGTGGAGGGCGAATGCGTAGCAATAAATCCGGAGACTGGCGAAATGCAGCCATTTCAGGAATTAATGCACAGAAGAAGGAAGTACGGAATTGAGGAAGCCATGAAGCTATATCCAGTTACGCTGTTCATGTTCGACGCCCTATACGTTGATGGAGAAGACTTAACCCTAAAACCATATCCGCAAAGGAGGGAAATTCTAAGTAAAATAGTTGAAGAAGGAGAGAGAATTAAGCTTTCAAACTTCAAGATAGTCGATAACGCTAAAGAATTAGAAGAATTCTTCCTCGAGGCAGTGGAAGAAGGATGTGAAGGCCTCGTCTGCAAATCCCTAAATCCAGACTCAATTTATCAGGCAGGCTCAAGAGGGTGGCTTTGGATCAAGTACAAGAGAGACTACAAGTCCGAAATGACGGACACCGTCGACCTAGTGGTGGTGGGAGCATTCTGGGGTAAAGGTAGAAGAGCAGGAACCTATGGAGCACTATTAATGGCAGCCTACGACCCAAGCGCAGATATGTTCCGAACCATATGCAAAGTAGGCAGCGGATTCACCGATGAAGACTTAAGGAAGCTGCCAGAAATCCTTGAACCATACAGGATACCCCACATCCATCCAAGAGTCGACTCAAAAATAGAGGCAGACGTGTGGTTTGTGCCTGCAGTGGTGCTTGAAATAATAGGAGCAGAAATCACGCTAAGCCCACTTCACACATGCGGGTTAAATGCAATAAGAGAGGGAGCAGGACTCGCAATAAGATTCCCGAGATTCACAGGCAGGTATAGAACCGACAAGAAACCTGAAGACGCAACGACAATCAAAGAAATAATTGAAATGTACAAAGCACAGCTCAAGAAATTCGCGTAGTAGTGGAGAACAAAATGAAAAAAAGAAGAGATCAGTGGTGGAGGCAATACCTAGCATACCTAGACAATAGCCCCCAATCAGTAAGAAGACTAGTTGAAAAGCTCACCCCCAAACATCCAATTCAAGTTAAAGAGAAAGTCTACATAGAGAAAAACTACCAGTTATGGCCATTCCAAGAAGAAATCCTGCGCAAACTCCTCCGCCACAAAAAGGCGCTCATACTAGGACTCCCAACAGGACTAGGTAAAACCTTCGTTGCAGGAGCATATTTAGATGAAGTATCTAAGCCCCATGGAATAAGGGTCCTCTTCCTAGTACCATCAGTTCCACTAGGAGTGCAGCAAACAATATTTGCTAGGAAGAGGCTGAAAGTTGAAAGTGCATACTTCATTTCAGGCGCAATACCGCCAGACAAGAGAAAAGCCCTGAAAGTCTGGAATGCAGGGTTCGTAGTAACCACACCACAAACCTTCGCAAACGACCACCTCTACGCCTTCGAGCCAATGCTAAAGGAAGCAAGAGAAATGAGAAACCCAATACCCTACCTAGCTGAAGTACTAAGCGACGCCGAATTCAAATTCCCATACGACGTAGTTGTAGCAGACGAGTGCCAGAGATACATTGGAGAGACGGACGGCTACTCGATACTTCTAGTAGCTGCAGCATGCAAAGTTGCCATTCTAGCTCTAAGCGCAACCCCCCACCTACACGCTCCTCACAGACTTGAAGAGCTCCAAAAGATCTTTGATAAGATACAGGTCTTCTCAGTCGAGGAACCCAGCATAAGCAAGTACATTCCAAGCAGAGTACTCTACGTTGTGAGAATACCAACTCCAGAGGACCTACTAGAGGTTTATAGGGGATTAGATGCAGTGATAGGTAAGATCGAGAAAGCCATCAAGGACAAGTACGGGGCAAGCCACTTAAAGACAAACTGCAACGAACATCAACTCTGCAGAAAGCGCATGGTAATCAAATTATTGAAGTTCAGAATGGTGGAGGATGGAGCCAGCAGCGTCCTAAGATACGCCACATGGAGACTTAAAGAGCTCAAAGAGCCGCTTGAAGAGCTAAACGGCAAAAGCATAATCAAGGCATACAGAGAGGCCTTGAAAAAGTGCTTCAACCACAAAATGAACGTAGCCGCAAAAATTTTGGAGAGAGAAATCTACGACAAAGCGATAATATTTGCAGAGGCGGTCGAAGCTGTAAAGCAAATGGGAAGACAACTTCAAAAGACGTATGGAGTAGATAACGTTGCAATTCTAATCGGCAAAGGACACATGACCTTAGAGCAGCAAGCATCAGCACTAATGCAGTTCAGGGAGAAAGCTAAAATTCTAGTAGCATCATCCGTCGGCGAAGAAGGCCTAGATATACCCACGGCAGATATAGAGATTTGGATAGACCCGCCGAGCAGTCCGAGAAAGTGGATTCAGAGGTTTGGCAGAGTATTAAGGCAGCCCTCAGGAAGGAAAGTAGCTAGAATCTACGCTCTAATATCCATGAGAACACATGAAAAAAATAAGCTGCTAAGCGTGATGAAAAAGGCGGAGAGAATCTATGGATTCACGCAGAAAGTCGTCTATGAAGACCTTGACAAAATTGAAAGTGGGCAGAGAACCCTAACAAGCTTCCTAGGCAAATCATTTAACCAATCAAAAACACGCGAGAGCCAATAGCCTGCCCGGGAAGAGGCCTTCTAAATCTAGCTATAACAACCCCCTTATTCCCATGCGTTTTGAGAATGCTCCCAATAACCTTCAACCCACCACTACTTCGCCAAACAACCTTCCTACCAATAAGCCTGGAGGCAGAGCTTTTTGAATGGAAATTCCTGAACTTCAAGTAAACGTAATTGGTATACTGCCTCTTCAAGCCCCGCCTATAACCCAAAATTACTCCATCAAGCCCAACAACCGCCATGAACACCACCCACAGCAGTTGAGGGGCAGAAAAGAGTTAAACAAACTTCCTTATCAATATTACTGGCAAACTAAGCCAGCTTAACCTACATGTAAACTCTAGTTCCTATGGGATCAACTTCAGACACTAAGATGCCCTCGCATGGAAAGAAGTCCAGCAATAAGTCAACGAACCTAACTACGTCATCACTTCGAACGATGGCATAAACTGTTTTACCGTCAAAGCTAAAGCCATAAGCCAGCGGACTCAACTTGCCAAGCTCAATTAAAACTTCACTTGAACCCTTAAAGTTGCACATCATCTTGACAGTAAAGGTCTTCGCCAACTCCAAAATTTCCTCAAAACTCAATTTTGGAAGCTTGCTTTCTAAATCCTCGCACTCCATAGTCATGGCATCCCAGCTGAACTTTCTAAATAC
>QMQW01000007.1 GCA_003650625.1 Thermoproteota archaeon
CTCGTTGTCGGTTACTCCCGGTATTATTGGTCTGAGGAATAGCATTGGCTTGAGTTTCTTTTCTTTCAAGTTTCTAATTGTTTCAAGTCTTTCTTCAATTGAGGGCGCCAGCGGCTCAAGTATCCTTGCTTTTTCAATTGTAACTATAGTCACTAGTGGGCTGATTGGAGTGTTGATGCTTGAAAGCTTTAGGGCTAGGTCCTCATCGATGTGGGCTTTAGTTGAGAATTGGCAGGGGTTGCCTAGTATGCTGATTGTATTTAGATACTCTATCGTCTTGTTGGTTGCTGCAACATTAAATGGGTCTGCTATGCTTCCAAAAGCAAGAAATGTTCCCCACCTGCTTGGGATGAAGTATGGGTTTGTGAGGAGCGCGTATAGCAATTCGTCTCCTGTTAGCCCATAAGGCTTAGCTTCTGCGAAGTCGAATCCCATATCTTGGATGTAGCAGTAGAGGCAGCTGTTGGGGCATCCTATTGCCGAGTGGATGGTTAGTCCGCATGGTCTGGGCTTTCTTTTGGCGTGGAAGTCCGACTTGGCTTTGCTAATTGAAGCTGATGATAGTTTTCTTTCAAGATTAGCTTTAGCCATAATCTTCATGAGCGGCAGGTCTTTAATGTTCACTGTTGGCCCCATGCTTTTAAGTGAGTTTAAAATAAATAAGCTTAGGGATGATGATATTGATCTGCGCCGAGTGGCGCTGTGAGGTGATGCGCCTCCACTGACCTGATGCGAGGTGTATTTTACGTGTCATCGAGGGTGCTGGAGCTACAGCACAGGGGCTTTAGGGTCAAGTTGAAGCTTGAATTTCTAAGCGACCTCCACATTCATGAGGAAATAATTCCTAGTTCCCTGAAATCTCTCATGAGGAAGATGAGTAGAGAGGGCCTCCTTAGGGATCCAGTCATAGTTGATGAAAAATCTCTGGTTGTTTTGGATGGCATGCATAGGGTTGAAGCGTTGAAGAGGCTTGGCTGCCGATTAATTGCAACTTGCCTAGTTGATTATGGTGATCCTAGAGTTCTCGTGCAGTCTTGGTGGAGGGCTATTGAGGGAGATGAAGTTAAGCTGGCTTCGTTGGTTAAGAGGCTTGACTGCTTTGAAGTTTCATCAATTGACTTGGATGCTCACAAGAATCGCGTTCCACTATTGATTTTTAGGGGTAGGGTGTTTGCGCTGGGATCGAGGTCTCAGAGCTTATACGAGATGCTCTTTGAGGTTAAACGGCTTGAGGAGATTTTGAAGCGTGAAGGCTTCAAAGTAAGCTATGAAACTGAATTTGATGCCATGAATCTTTTGAAGTCAGGGGCATGTAGTGCAGTTATCTGCATTCCCTGCATTTCCAAGGAGAAGGTTGTTGAGCTTGCGCTTAGTGGTAAGGTGCTTCCTCACAAATCTACTCGACATGTCATTCCACTTAGGCCCCTTTCAGTGAATGTTCCTCTTTCTCTCTTGAAGTGCGAGGATGCTGTTGAAGCAAATAGGATTTTCATTGATTCGCTGAAAGGTAGGAAACGAAAATTACTTCCACCGCAAGTATTTATGGGGAGGCGCTATGAAGAGTACATATGCGTCTTTGAGGGGGTATCAGCGTGATTTCAATTGAAGTCAAAATGCTAGCGACATTAAGGGGTCTTCTGGGTAGGGATTCAATTGACTTAACCTTTTCATCCGAAGATGAAGTTACTGTGAGAAAGGCTTTAGCTAGGTTGGGAGAGCTGATTGATGATCGAGTGAAGGAGAGGCTGTTTAAGCCTAACTCGACTGAAGTTCAGCCAGATGTGCTTGTACTAGTTAATGGCGCTGAGATTGGAGCTCTAGATGGGCTTGAGACTAAACTTAAAAATGGAGACACCTTGATATTGCTGCCGACGGTTCATGGTGGAGCTTAAAGCTTAGGGTTTTTATAGGGGTGGTAAGGCTGATTTTTGATCCAAAAATTAGGGAGATGCTTGAACCCAGTGCAGTGGCTGTTATTGGAGCTTCAAGTCGGCCGGGGAAAATAGGATATGAAGTTCTCAAGAACATTATTGAGGGAGGATTTGAGGGTGATGTTTATCCTGTAAACCCTAAAGGCGGAGAAATTCTCGGCTTAAAAGTCTATCAATCCGTGTTGAAGCTTCCTAAAACTCCTGAGCTTGCAGTTGTGACAACGCCTGCTCAAGCAGCGCTTAAGGTTGTGGAGGAGTGTGGAGTAAAGGGTGTTAAGGGAGCTGTGATTATTTCTGCCGGTTTTAGTGAAGTTGGAAATTATGATTTGGAGAGAAGGCTCATATCCATAGCTAAGTCTTATGGCGTTAGGATTATTGGACCAAATAGTGCTGGAGTTGTTAATACCAGCTTAAACCTCTACGCCTGCCTAGAGTTCAGGGTTAAGTCAGGTCCAATATCACTAATTTCTCAAAGTGGAGCTATTGGAGGAGTTCTTTTTGCATATGCTAGGGCTAGTAGGATAGGATTTAGCAAGTTCATTAGCTGTGGGAATTCAGCTGATGTTGATGAGTCTGAAGTTTTAGCCTACTTGGCTGGGGATGAAGGCACTAAGGTGATTGCGCTATATATGGAGAGTGTTAAGCGTGGGAGGCATCTCATAGAGGTGGCTAGGGAGGCTTCGTTGATAAAGCCCGTCATAGCTTTGAAGGGTGGAAGGAGCAATGCTGGAATTAGAGCTGCTTCTTCTCATACAGGTTCTCTCGCTTCTTCTTATGCTGTTTATGCTGGAGCTTTTAGGCAAGCTGGAATAATTCAAGTAGAGTTTCTTGAAGATCTTTTTAACTCTGCTAAAGCTCTGTCTACTCAGCCTCCAGCTCGCGGAGATAGGGTTGCGATTTTAACCAACTCCGGTGGTCCTGGAGTTTTAACGACTGATGCTTGTGAAAGCTTGGGGTTAAAGGTTCCTGAGCCTTCAAGTGAGTTGAAGTCGAAGTTAATGTCGATTCTTCCACCTATTTGCAGCGTTAGAAATCCAATAGACTTGACGGCTAATGCGAGCTATGATTGGTATTTTGAATCTCTTAAAATCCTCTTAAGCTCAAGGGAATTTGATGGAGTAATTGTAATCTGTGTTCCTCCAAGCTTCATGGATTCGACATTGGCTGCTAGAGCTGTTATCGATGCAAGGAGGTTTTATCCTGATAAGCCTATTATCGCCTCTTTCCTTTACGGCGATGTTGTTGAGGAGGGAGTTAAACTTCTTGAGGGTAATCAAGTACCTAACGTTTCATCTCCCCGTGGTGCTGCTGAGGCCATGAAAGCTTTAGTAGATTATGGTAGAATAAAATTTGGGAGGAAATTTGGGAGGCGTTTTCATGGATAGGCTTCTGGGCAAGCCTGGCTCGCGAGTCTTATTAATGGGTAATGAGGCTATCGCTAGAGGTGCTATTGAAGCCGGCGTCCACGTAGTTACTGGCTATCCGGGAACTCCTTCATCTGAAGTAATTATGTCGCTTGCTAGGGTAGCGAGGCACTTGAAGATTAAGGTTGACTGGTTTGCTAACGAGAAGGTTGCGTTTGAAGTGGCTCTTGCAGCTTCAAATGCTGGATTGAGGTCTCTTGTCACTATGAAGGCTCCCGGAATTAATGTTGCAGCTGACGCTTTAATGTCGGCAGCTTACTGCGGCGTTAATGGTGGAATGGTGATTTTAGTTGCGGATGATCCTGGCCCCCATACAACTCAAACTGAACAGGATAGTAGGTTCTACGCCCTATTAACTAATCTTCCGATGGTTGAGCCTTCTAATCCGCAGGAAGCTAAGGATGGCATTGTTTGGTCTTTTGAGTTGTCTGAGAAGCTTAAGCTTCCAGTATTATTTAGGACTACTACTCGTGTTAACCATACTACTGGTGATGTGCTTTTAGGGGTGGTTCGGGAAGTTAGCCGAGAAATTAGGTTTCCCCGAGATTTGCCTAGGTACGTTAGAGCTTCGATGAAGTGGAATTTGAATAGGCATAAGTGGCTTAATGGGAGGATGAAGCTGGCGGAGTTATGTGCTGAGGAGTGCCCATTAAATAGGGTTGAAGGCGAAGGGAGATTGGCCATAATTGCTTCGGGCATCTCATACGCATATGTAGTTGAAGCTGTTCACAGCTTGAATATCAGTGGAGTGAGGATTTTCAAGCTGGGAATGCTGAATCCATTTCCCAAAAGCATTGTGGATTCTGCGCTGAAGGACTGTGAGAAGATCCTAGTAGTTGAGGAGCTAGAGCCATTTATTGAAGTTCGATTGAGGGCTCTGTCAACCTTGGTTGAAAATCCACCTGTGATTCTAGGCAAGTTTAATGGGTTAATTCCTAGGGAGGGTGAGCTTAAGCCTGAAGTTGTTAAGAGCGTGATTGCATCTTTCATGGGCTTAGCTTATGAGCCGCCAAAGCCACTTCGAGAATTTGATGTGCCATCTAGACCTCCACCAATGTGCCCTGGATGCCCTCACAGAGCAACTTACTATGCCTTGTTAAAGGCAATTAAGGATCTGGGCTATAAGCGGGAGGACATTCCGATATTTGGAGATATTGGCTGCTATGCATTAAGTCTCCAAAAGCCTCTTGAAGCCATATGGACTGAGCACTGCATGGGTGCTAGCATATCTATGGCTTTAGGTTTAAAGTACGCTGGCTACGATAAGCCTGTAGTTGCAACGATAGGCGACTCAACATTCTTTCATGCAGGCATACCTGCATTGATTGATGCAGTTCACTTTGGCGTGAACATCGTCGTCGTTATCCTTGATAATAGAACTACGGCCATGACCGGCCATCAGCCGCATCCTGGAATTAACGTTAGAGCTGACGGGTCATCTGCAACGGAAGTCGACATAGTTGACTTAGTTAGGGGTATTGGCATTAAGCATGTTTATGCTGTGGACCCGTATGATGTGCGTCGCACTGTTGATGTTTTCAAGAAGGTCTTAAGCAGCTTTGATGGCGTTCAAGTCGTAGTTGCTAGAAGGGAGTGCGCACTTCTAGCTAAGAGACGCATTGGCAAGCTTCACGTCATTGCGATTAATAGGGAGAAGTGCGTTAAGTGTAGGAGCTGTATTTCAAGTTTAGGTTGTCCAGCGCTTTTGTGGGATGAGTTTGCTGGTCCAGTTATCGATGAGTCTTTATGCATTGGCTGTGGAGTGTGTGCTCAGGTTTGCCCCGTTAATGCCATTGGGGTGAAGTGATTTGGTGGAGGAGTTCAATCTAGTTATTGTTGGAGTTGGAGGTCAAGGAATTCTAACCCTGTCTAGGGTAATTGCTTTGTGGGCCCTGAAAGCAGGGTACAAGGTCAGGGTTGGAGAGACTTTGGGGATGTCTCAGAGAGGCGGGGTTGTTCAAAGCTACGTTCGATTCGGTTCGGATGTTGAGAGCCCATTAGTTGAAGCTGGGCGAGCCCATGCATTAATAGCTTTAGATTACATTGAAGCTTTAAGGGCACTTCAATTTTTGTCGAGAAGTTCTAGGGTGATCGTCAACCCCAAAGCCATACTTCCAGTTTCAGTTCTGCTTGGAGTTGAGCGCATGCCGGGCTTCAGTGAAGTGTTGAATGTACTTAAGAAAGTTGCTGGGGAAGTTGAAGTTGTTGATGCGAGCTCCATAGCTTCTAAGGTGGGGCTTCCAGCTTCAATTAACATAGCAATGCTTGGAGCTTTCACTTCGGTGTTTAGGGAGCTCATTGACCGACAGTTGATGTTAAGTGCAGTTGAAGAGGTTATTCCAAGCAGATTTCTAGAAGAGAATTTAAGAGCTTTCGAGTTAGGATTTAGAGCTATAGAAACATCTAAAAATACTGCTGCAAATTAGCTTTAAAGCTGGTGCCAGCGTTGGATAGGCTGAGTTTCATAGCTCCATCGTGGGATGAAATTCACCTTCAAGTTCTTAAGTTAGCTAAGGTTATAAGGGAAAGTGGGTTTAATCCGGAGATAATTGTTGGAATTGCTAGAGGCGGTTGGATAGTTGCTAGGCTGCTGTCGGATCTTCTTGACATTCCTGATATTGCGAGTTTAAGAATTGAATTTTACAAGGGAATTGCAGAGACTTCTAGAAGTCCAGTGGTTACACAGCCAGTTTCAACCAGTGTTAGAGGGAAGAAGGTTCTCATAGCCGATGATGTTTCAGATACTGGAAGTAGTTTGACTGCTGCTGTTAAGCATTTAATTGATGAGGGTGCAGATGAAATTAGGGTTGCTACGATTCACGTTAAGCCTTGGACGACCTTTGTCCCAGACTACTACGTAAGCAAGACTGATGCTTGGATAATATATCCGTGGGAGCCCTATGAAACCATTAAAAGCCTAGCTCATAAATGGCTTGAAGATGGGTTGCAAGCTGAGGAAATAAGAACTAAGCTTATTGAAGTTGGAGTTAGGAGGGAATTTGTGGAAGAATTTTTCCCATTGATATTTAAAGAGGGCAGTGATTCTGGTGTTGAATTGGAAGTTGAATAAGCCGATTCTAGTTGCGGTTGAGGAGCTTGAAAAGAAGTTTATATGCTTAGCTGGAGTTGCTCTGCAAGGAAAACGGGATGTTCAAAGTATCCTTGAAGTAGCTAAGAGCTGTAGGGATAAGTTTGGAGTTGTGCTACAGGTGGTTGATGCTAACTGCATAGCTTCTTGGAGGCATGCAGCTTCAGCTGCTCTTAGAGCTTTGAGAGCTTTTGCGGAGGGTAGAAATGTTTGCGATAGAGTTGAAGTTGAAATCATTCTCTACATTTCTGGGAGGAGGCAGATTAGGGATGCTATTGAAGCCGTTGGAGTTAAGAGTGATTCAACTGAACTTGCAGTCATTTGCGCTTCTAAGGATTCCGGACCTGCCATTTCAGCTGTTCGCTTTTTTGTAGATTCCGTTGGCGGAGTAATTGATAACTCTGCATTGGAAATTAGAAGTGATGAGAAGGTGAACGTTCTTAGAAGGATTTTCGACGTTAGTAATGTTGAGCTGGACGCCGTGGTTAGAAGTGGAATTGACTTGCGTGAAGCTATTGAGCGCATAGTAATTGAGCGTGGAGCTCTTCTTGAAGTGTTGAAGTAGCTCAGCCTTACCCTTCCCTCATCTTTCTAATGAATTCCTCCTTGATTTTAGCTATGGAAAGTATGTCCGATGGCTTTATAATCGATATTCCTGTAACTTCACCTAGAATTTCTATTTGAACGACTTTGTCTGGATTTTTCAGGTCCACCTTTCTATCTATAACTGATGCGGCTACCTCAATTACTTCTCTTGAGCTAAGCGCAGTAGCTCTCTTATTGACCGTGAC
The DNA here is from genome assembly GCA_003650625.1 of Thermoproteota archaeon. The sequence continues at coordinate 7,235 of QMQW01000007.1, forward strand.
TCTAAATGTTTCATTTAAATCTATTTTGCTTGAAAGCTCCCTTACTTTTTCCCTTATCCTTTCGAGCTCGGTTGGTACTACTACCTCTATTGGCGTGACTTTCAAGACGTACCTGAACTCCCATGGCCTCTCCTCAGCGATTTCCCTTAGCCTTCTAATTGCTTCAAATGGGTTGAGCGATGATTTGACGATTACTAGTCCTGGAATTCCAGTTCTGTCGTATAGGGCTTTTTCATCTCCAACTTCTCTTAGGAGGTACCACAGCTCCGACATGCAGTCGTCTTCCCTACCTCTTTGGGTTGCTACGAGAAGGTTGAAGTCTCTCACGGCTTATCACTTCCATGCACACTTACAAGCTATCTTACTTCGCTACACTTAAATTTTAATATGTAAATTTTTGGTTGGAGTTGATTTAGCTGTGAAGTGCATTGTTGAAACTGTAGATTTGCATAAGTATTACTTCATGAAGAACTGGGTTGTAAAGGCCCTTAAAGGGGTGAATTTGAAGGTTTTTAAGGGCGAATACCTCTCAATAATGGGGCCTAGCGGAAGCGGTAAAACAACGCTTTTCAACATGATTGGGGGGCTTGACAAGCCAACCAAAGGTGAAGTTTACGTTGAAGGTAGAAATTTGGCTGAAATGACCTTTGAGGAGCTGGCCATTTTCAGGTGCTTTAAGGTAGGCTACATATTTCAAACTTTCAACTTGATTTTATCCCTTACAGCCTTGGATAATGTGATGCTTCCCATGCTCTTTGCAGGTGTTCCGAGAAGTGAGAGGATTGAGAGGGCCAAGAGGCTTTTAGAGCAGGTTGGTTTGGGCGATAGGCTTTATCATAAGCCTGATCAGCTAAGTGGAGGGCAGCAGCAGAGGGTTGCTATTGCAAGGGCTTTAGCTAATAATCCCTCGATAATTCTTGCTGATGAGCCTACAGCTAACTTGGACTTGGAGTCTGGACTTAGGATCGTTTCTTTACTTAAGAGAATTTGCGTTGAGAGTGGTGTGACTGTTATTTGCGCAACTCACGACTTGAAAATGCTTGGCGTTAGTGATAGAATTGCGTGGATCAGAGATGGGATTATTGAGAGAATTGAGCCTAGAAGGAGCGTTGAGCTTACTGCTGAGGAGCTTCGACTTTAATAGCTATTTCTTCGAGAGCTCTGTAAAATGCATCTTCAATCTGCTTTGGAGTTGCAGGCTCCTCAAGTCCTCCTCTCCTAGTTCTGTGGCTTAGCGTTAGGTATGCGCAGGTAAGTATGTCCTCTGGCTTGACTTCTGTTCTGCCTTCGAATGCAGCTAGCGTTTTTGCTGTTTTTAGCATTATTATGTCTGGCCTGTGGCCATCGACGTGTAGTGATATGCACATTCTAGCTATGACCTCAATTAGGTTTGTTGGGACTCTGACTTTGGTCAGTATTTTCTTGGCTTCTACTATCCTTCTTTTCAGTTTTTCTTGCTCTTCCTTATATTTTTCTCTGAATTTTATTGGATTTTCTTCAAATTCCAAATTTCTTTTCATTATTTCGATTCTTAGCTCCCTGTCGTAAATCGTGTTTACTTGTACGTGGAGGGCCATTCTGTCTAGCAGTTGGGGTCTAAGCTCTCCTTCCTCAGGGTTCATTGTTCCGATTAGAATGAATCTAGCTGGATGAGCTACTGATATGCCCTCCCTCTCCACGACGTTCCAGCCCGATGCTGCTGCATCTAAAATGTCGTCTACAATGTGGTCTGGAAGTAGATTTATTTCGTCGACGTACAGAATGTTTTGATTTGCTTCGGCTAGCAGGCCTGGCTCTAATGCCTTTACTCCTTCTCTGATGGCTCTAGTGATGTCAAGCGTTCCCACAACTCTATCTTCAGTTGCTCCTATTGGCAGTGTTATTATTCGCATTTTCCTTCTTTCAACTGGCAATTCCTCTCCCGCCTCGTATTTTTCCCTGCAGATCTCGCACATGTTTGTTGGGTCTCTTGGATTGCAGTTGAATGGGCATCCCTTGACGACTTCGATTTCTGGTAGCAGGTCTGCTAGTGCTCTTACTGCTGTGCTTTTACCAGTTCCTTTGGCTCCTCTAATTAGGACTCCTCCAATTCTTGGGTTGATGGCGTTAAGCAGTAACGCGAGCTTCATTTTCTCCTGATCAACTATTGCTGAAAATGGGAATACTAGTGGGATTCCGGACATGCTTTTCTCCCAAAATATATTGTGTAAGCCCCTTAAATAAAGGGTTCTAACTCACTTAACGTTAACTTTAAATATTTAGGGGTGCTTTCAGACTCTAAAGCGGTAGTGTGTTACGGATCTACCTTCCCGGTATATTGGAGGCGTATGATTTGGAATTCTGTGAAAAATGCGGTAGAATGCTTGTGCCTGAAAGGCGTGATGGCGAGACAGTTCTAGTTTGTAGGAGCTGTGGTTTCATTAAGAAGCTTAAGAACTCAAATTCATATAAAGTAACGTATGCGGTTGAAGAGGGCAAGCGCAGGAAAATGGCTGTTGTTGGTGAAGCTGAAATGAGGATGATTAAGAAGTCCAAGGAAGAGCAGGAGCTCATGGAGGATTACTATAGGCTTTTCCTAGAAACGTATGCTGAAACTGAGAGTGAAAGTGAGCCTGGCTGATGGCGATTTCAAGCGCAATTAACTACTTACTTTTATATTGTTTGTGGGGGGGATCAGTGTCCACAGCACCAGCCATCTATCTATGTGCTCGCCGTCGCCTTGACATCATCTCCCACAAGTTAAATTGCATTGCTCAACATATCTTTTACGGAGCTGTTGGCTGGGGGGAGCCTGTTGGTTAGAATTGCGATATTGGATTTGGATCGCTGTAAGCCTAAGGACTGTAATAGGGAGTGTTATCGCTTTTGCCCTAGAGTTAGGAGTGGGGATCAAACTGTTA
>QMQW01000008.1 GCA_003650625.1 Thermoproteota archaeon
AGAATTGATGAAAAGAGGGGTAGAGGCTACGGTCCCAGACACCGAAGGGGAATATGCTCTCGATAAGTGCTAAACAAAACCAACTCTTTTTCTTTAATTTCTATAGTTCTGCCCGGATTTATTAAAGAGTTATACAGATTTGTTGACAGAAGGAGGGGTTACGCAACTCATGGTTTGGGGGTTATGTGTGTAGCCTCTGGTTACGGGTGTAACCGCTAGCCGTTGTTGAAAGGGGGTCCTTCCGCAACCATTAACCTAAGTACCCCTTTCTTTGACAATCTGTTTAAATAAGGGGTAGCACAATTTTGTTAATAGGGGTGCTTGCAGCGTGAAGGCAGTCATATATGTCCGGGTCTCAACCGATGAGCAGAACCCGGAAAACCAGATTCTAGTCCTCACAAACTTTGCTAAGAGTAGAGGCATCGAGGTAATAGGCACGTTTGTGGACCCGGGAATATCCGGCTACGAGACCAAGCCCGAAGAAAGAGAAGGTTGGAGAAAAGCTGTAGAAGCTGCTAAGCAGCATAAAGCGGCTATCATAGTCTTTAGCCTAGATAGGATTGCAAGAAGGTATGACTATCTGGTTAAGACTCTCGATGAGCTTAGAGAGAACAACATACATGTTATAGCATACCAAGAAGAGTGGCTGCAAAGCCTTGCAGCTATACCAGATGAAGCATTGCGTAAGCTAATCTTCGATATAGTTGTAAGAGCTTTGGCTTACGGCTATCAGAAGTACGTTGAGTCATTGAGGGAGAAAATCAAGGCTGGAATGGAGCGTGCCAAGAAAGAGGGCAAGCACGTTGGGAGACCACCGGCAGTCCCAGATGAATTCCTTATTAAAATACTAAGGAAGTATCCCTACCTCTCGAAGAAGGACCTATGGAAAATGGCTCGGGCAGAAGGCTACGAGATATCCTACCCGAGGTTCGTTAGACGTGTTAACGAGGTTATCAAGAAGTATGGACTAGAGGTGAACAAGAAATGAAGTTCGAGCTAAAAACCGTAGAGGATAGAAAGAAGGCTTTCAAAGAGCTTCGGAGTCTAGTCCTCAATGATATAGGAAACGGAAGGCTGCCAACCTTCCATATACTGCATATCGAGAGAGATGGGACAGCGGATAACCACTACATGACACCTATTAGCCTCGAACCGGTTGATGAGAAGGGTACCAAAGCTGTTTGGGTCCAAGACTTCGAGTTCTTCCTAAAGCTGCTGCTCAAGCTAAAGAAAGTTGTTGAAGTAGAGTATGACCCTAAGAGACCGGCTATAATCTTCACTTACGAAGAGGTGTAAATATGGAGCAAGAATTCACCTTAACCGATATCCTCTTCATAACGTTCTTCTGGTTCATAGTGCTGGGGTACTTGCTGCTAGTAGCTGTGTATGGTATATACGAGTTCTTCTCCATAGTGCTACCCAACGCTATAACAAAACTGATTCATCGTAAAAAGAAAAACAAGGTGTTTTTACTTAAATCCTTCTAACCACTCCTCGGTGCTTGCTTGGTTGCCACGCCTTATGAGCCGGAGTTCACCTTCGATATTCGTTATGGCAACCCATAGGTCCTCCTCAGCCATCTTATTGAATACTCGGGCTGCATCCTCAGCCTTATCTAAATCGAATTTCAGCTTGAGTTGAAGGGTATCGCAAGGAATCTCGATATCAACGTCCTTAGCTCCCGTAATCTCCTTAAGCCTTTTCAGAACCTCATTTTCATCGTAGCCGTCATAGGTCCTAAACTCTGAGTACCATATTCTAAACTCTCCGGGAGAAACAATCGTTATACCATCCTCTGATATAGTAGCTTCTACATTTTCTTTCCAGCACTCATAGACATTCCTTCTCCGTAGCTTACGGCACTTAGCCCCTACTTTTTCGAAAAGCCTAACAATCCTCCTAAGCTCAACCAATCCTATCCCCAGAAAATATTATGATACTGCAAAACAAATAGTTATCTGGTGTTAAACGTGGGTAAGCTAAAGAAGCTTGCCCTAGGCTTCCTCATAGCATTGATGCTCTCAACAATACCGGCAGCCCTTGCACAGCAAAGCGTTGTAGTACCAGAGACTTCCTCGATAATAGTCATTGATGGAGTTCTAGACATGGCAACCGAGTGGAATAGCTCAACAGTGATTACATGGTCTAATCCGCTCGATGGAGCCGAATACGATACCGTGTACTTGCTTCACAACAGCACACACTACTTGATTGCAGCAGTTCTATATGACCCGGACAACATAGATGATGATTTCTTCGAGGTCCGTGTGAGCTGGGATAATACAATATATAGATATGTGTTAAGCGAGGGGTCCACATCAATCGAGCTATACAATGTAACTAACGGAGAAGAGGTCCTAAGTTCTAACGCAACCGGAATAATGACATCTAGCAACCCCTCACAACACCGGTTATACGTAGAACTAGCAATTCCTAAAGAAGAGTGGAACTCCACAACAACAGCCTATTTACTGTTCATCCATAGGCATACCTTCAAGATTGATACAACGAGTAAATACCCAGAAGCTGCTAATACAACAGACCCTTCAACATGGCTTAGGGTTGACTATAAAGTAACTTTAGGAGAATACAAGGTTGTATTGACCTTTAAGGACCGAGATGGAAACCCAATAGACTATGTTGCTGAAAGAGGCTATTTCGAAATATCCTTCTTGAACGGCACTACCTATGCCGTTATATCACCAACAAGCTCTTCGATAGAGGTCCTACTACCACCAGAGAACTATACCATTACCTTCTATGTCTATGGAATACCAGTATTCAGCACAACCATCGAGGTCAATGCCAACATAACAGCTACATATATACTAGAGAACCTTAAACACATAGCATTTCCATTTGGTGAAGTCATTGGTATTGTGGAGTACCCGGGCAAGATTGAGGGCTTCCATCTAGAGCCAATGAACCAGATAGGCATGCTGATTTCCAACAGCACCGAGCCTATTGCCTTAAGACTGTTCCCGAGAGCCACATGGAACTTCACCTTCGTAACCGTATTAAATGCATTGAACTTCACGTTTAACCCGTATACAAAGTCATTGTTAGCGTATACCAAGGAGAATCTCTCAGCTATCACAATGATAGGAGCACCAGAAGGATACCCAGTATTCTACCTAGCAAACGGGACTCTCAAGGGTTACGTGTATAACCACGAAATGATGGAGCTAGGTGCATGGATAGCAACCAACGGCACATTCAAGATATACCATTCAGAGCAGCCGTTCGCAATAACCATAAACGGGACAGCGTTGAAGAGAGACATTGACTATGTAGTTGATGCATTCAACGTGACAACTGTTTATGCCGGCAGCGGAGAGCTTAGAGTATACTACAAGAATCCAACCGATGTAGAGCTGCTGCTAGAGAACTCGAAAGTAAAGATAATCGTTGCAACTCCGTATCGCTTCAATGGCAACTACGTTGTGCGGGTCTACAACGATACAGAGCTGGTTACAACCGTAACCGGCAAATTCGTATCAACAGTGCCAATGACAGTTGTAGAAGTGCCCCTAAGCCTCGATGAGCCGGGAACCTATAGAATAGAAGTTACTGTCACAGATGAGGACTCGAAGCAAACACTGAGTACTGAATCAACAACCTACGAGGTTAAAGAAGCTGGATTGCTGCCTAGCTGGGAGTACTACCTATTACTAATAATTATAGCACTGCTAGCAGTTGCCCTAGTCGTGGCATTTAGAGCTGCTAGGCATACAGTTGAAGAGGTTAGAGAGAAGAAGTATGTTAGGAAGAAAGGTGGATAAGCATGGACCCGGTAACCCTAGCAATCCTAGTATTTATCGGCATAGTAGGAATAGCGATGCTAGGCAGCCTCTTGGGGCACCTACTCGGAGCAGCAGCCATAGTTCTCGCAATAATGAATGACCTTGTGGACCTAGGAATAGTGCTGGTAATACCCGAGCTTGGATGGATAGCAGACATAGCGGTTTTCTTCATACTGCTGCTAGTCTATAGAAATACCGGAGCACTACTATCGCTACTAGACCTAATACCCGGATACGGATTCCTACCATTTCACACACTAAGCTTGCTAGTATCTTGGAGGCTTAAGAAGAGAGAAGAGGCAGTATACGTAATTAAAAAATAATTTTTTATTTGAAGAAGTTTTCAAGCCACTCCTCTATTCTTCTTCTAAGAGTTCTTCTATCCGTAGCATACATAGTTGTTTTGTATTCTCCGAAGGGCACCTCACTAAAAATGTCGTACTTATGCGGTGCTATCTTCTTGGCTCTTAGCACAACATCTCCTCTAGGGGTCCAGCATACGAATATCGAACCTTTGGGTCCTCTACCGGTTTCAACACAATGCACAATCTTCTCCATCGCTACTCCCTCCAAAGCGAGACTTTTAGTTCACCTTCTTTATATGATACCCTCATTCTGTTAAAATCACCGAGGACAAATGAGGAGAAGCCCCAGTCCTCCAAGGCTTTCTCAAAGATGCTGTGTTTAGGCTCTCTAGCAGCAATATTAAAGCCTACCTTGCCTACCTCGAACTCCTCTGTAACACCATCATCTTCGGATGATAGCCTAATGGTGCCGGAGAGATTCAAAACTGAAATCCTCTTCGCTACCGGCAGTATGCAAGAGACCACTTTATACCCAGAGGCTTCAAGTTCTGTGATTTTTCCACCAATCCTTTTGCAGAATGCTTTGACCCTCTCTAGAACTTCGCTCATATACTATCACCATTCTTCTCCATATTCAGCGGGTATGATGAGCTTCTCATGTGCTTCTTCTGCTACTTCTCCCGCTAAGTCAATTACCTTCCTAATGACTTCTCTAAGCTCTGGTGCTACATGAGCAGACCTTATCTTGCCTCTTGGTAGGCTAGCCCATGCCTCTCCAACACCAACGTACTCATCTGTTGCTGGGTTCTGGTCCACATCTCCCTCTGCCTTAACCTCTACATCAAGTGGGAATGGCAGCCTCTCCTTCCTCTCTATTGTCTCATCCTTTACATCTTCGACATACGTTGGCTCGGTACCATACTCGCTGTATAGCCTTGCATATACCGAGAACTCATCATCCTTCGGGTTATAGGTCACCGATGCTACCTCGCTCCATCCACCAAGCATTCTGCTCTCAAGAACTATCTCAACCGGCTTCCTAAGAGCAAACTTCCAGTCATTAACAAAGCTGTAGAACTCATCAGCATAATCATCGAGGGTCCCAACAGCATCAGTCTCCTTGATACACGATACAACATCTTGCTTATGTACAAGCCTACCGCTTATACGGTCACAAAGCTTCTTGAAATAGCTGAGAGCAACGCTTTCATGCCTCTCAATCTGCCCAGCAAGCATCTTTAGCTTGATTCCACCTTTCCGCTTAACGAACTTCATAGCTTCACACCCTCAAATTAATATCTATGTTTCCTCTTTACAAATCTTTTACCTTCTTTAGGGATTGCGAACGCTGCCGCAATGGGCATTGATGGAGGTGGCACCGGTGATGACTGTGGCTGTGTTGGCTTGCCGAAGGGTATTCCATAGTACTTCATTGTTAGAAGAAGCAGTACGAGCAGCAGAGCATCAACCATTAGGACTTGGTATGAGCCAAAGTAGATATTAGAAATAATGTTCAGAACTGTTAGCCCGAACGCAAGGAACCATCCCCACTTATAGCCCCTATACAATCCATAGCCAATGACAAGGTACCCGAAGCTGATAACAGTAGAGACCATCACTGCTAGCTGCATCTCCTCGGTTAGCGGAGTGGTCCACAGCGTTAAAGACAACAGCAGCCCCATCACTCCCAGAGCTATGAATGCAACTGTAACCACGAGCACCAGAAATGGCTTTTCGGGCACCTTAGGTCACCAAATAAAAGTTATGCATCTACCTATAATAAGTATTCCTAGAAGAGATACATGAAAAAGAGAAATCAGATTTCAAGCTCCTCAAGAGAATGAGACTTAGTAGCCCTCACAACATTGACATCGAGAGCGATTTCATCAAGAGAAGCGTATTTCCAGCAACAACCCTCCTTCCAAACATATATGACCTTGCCCGGAAACCTCTTGTAGTTAAGATACTCCCTAATGTTGTTGCCCCTCCAAGGAGGTCCATGCGGCTTCACTTCAACGAAATACGTTGCTCTCTCGGATGACACAACTAGGTCCACAAGAGTATTCCGGAAGAAGACAACCATGCACTTAGCTCCACGCTCCTCTAGAAGCTGCTTAACCTCATAGACAGCTATGGTGTGAAGAGCATCTTGGTAGAGCTTCCCGAGGAAGTCTATAACGAACTCGTGGGCATACCTAGTGCCGGCAACCTCGATTACATTGACAAGAAGCTTGATGAAAGAGTCACGGACAAGCCAATCAGACTTGGTAGCAGCCCTAGCAACCTCAAGGGAGGTCTCTACCATTGAGCCTCCCTCAAAGCCTCCTCCGTAAATCTTTCTCCCGGATGAACTATGTATACCTTCGCTTCCACATTCTTAAGTAGCTCCTCTGCAACATAAGAACCGCCGGATGTAATCCAGAAGACAACCGTTTTGCCGTACTTCGCAAGCTCATTCATAAGCCTCATGGTGTAGCGAACTTCACCAGTCTCAGCATCAGTTATTATGAAGGTAGTTGCCCTGCCAACCTTAGCTGCATACTCAACAGCATATTCAAGTGCCCTCGGCAAGATGGTCCCACCAGTAGCGAGAACCGCTGCAATAGCCTTCTCATATACATCATACTCTCTACCCGGTGGCAATGCAAGTGCTCTACCATTGAAGAATATTAGGAGTACCTCATCACCACGCTTCCTAGCCTCTTGCAATATGCTAAACGCTGCTTCTTTGGCTCTCTCAAGCTTCAACCCAGCCATAGAGCCGGATACATCAACAACAATGATTACCGAACCTCCTTTACCACCCTCGATAGGCTCTTCCTTGGTGCTGAATTTCAGCGAGAATATTGGTGGTAGGACCTCTCCGTAAATCCTCATTGTTTCCTCAACTCTCAATTCGTATGGTAGGTCACCGAGAGTCCATTGTTCTAGTTCTTCAACCTTTGTCCCGGAAGCACCTACTTTTTCGAGAGCTTCAACGTACCTAGAGTAGAGCGATAGCCGTGCTGCCTCTATTATCACATCGCTGTCCATGAACATGATTTCTCCGGTGTAGCCAATACCTAGCTGCATTAGGAATGCCGGTCTGTTGGTTGGCTTACATAGGTTCTTGTCATGGCACTGAGTAACCTTCTTAACTAGAAGAGCAATCATGTGGCTAAGCCATTGCGGGTCCCTAACCGGGTTCTTCTTATCGTTTTGAACCATGAACTCCGGAGCCGGTATCATAGGTCCTAGTCTCGATAGGTTGGGGACACCACCATGACTCTTAATCTTCTCATCAAAGCTATGCCTATACATAATGTGGAATAGGTCCTTCAACAACTCTGCAAGCTGCTCAATCTTGCCTTCCAATGATGCATTGGATTTGAGAATCCCAAGAGTCTTCTTAGCCTTCTCAACAACCATATCGGGCTTAATGCTATACTTCCTAGCTCTCTCAATGAAGTCCGGTGTCTTTATCTTTAGGTCCTCAGCCATGAGCTGGTAGACAGCTAGCATATACCAGAACCTCGGGTCCTTACCACGATAGTTGTTGGCTGCTACAACAATCCTCTCGTAATATTCTTGACCAAACTTCTTCATCATTTCGTAGTCAACGATTAAATCAGCAACAACATTTGCAAAGGTCTCGGTATCAGTAACACCTTTGCGAGCTGCAATAATCATCGTTAGCTTTTCCCAGTCGGGTTTACCCGGGAATACAACCCTATGACCAACTTCATGCCTAAGAACTTGCTTCACTATGTTAGCCGGGTACTTCTCAAGATAGAATATTGGGAGCTGGACCAAGCCCCAAGTAAAGCTTGCCGGCTCATTAGACTTGACTATCTTGAAGTCTAGGAGAACCCCAAATTCCTTGAGAACCTCAGTGAAGAGCTGCTCAGCCTCTTGAGGTGTGACTTGCAGCTTAGACATTTGCAGTCCCCTAGTTATATGTGTAACCACAGAAATTTAAAAACATTTTGTCAAATCAGAGCCTCTTAGCAGCGTACCAGATAATCACTTCGACAATGAAGACTAGCAGCGATAGCACAAACGCTACCTTTAGCATGCCGAATATAGCATCGAGGATATCGAAGCCTTGCTCAATGAACCTCGATGCATTTAGACCGAAAGTAGTGTTAAAGGCTCCACACTCTTCGAGAGTCTTGTTAATCTCGGTATGAAGCTTATCCGTTTGCTGCTCGGCAGTGTTAAGGAATGCAAAGAATATGAGGCTAAAGACAATGCATACTGCTAGCAGCAGTATACCGAGGCTAACCCAGAAAGCCTTGCTCATTGGGCTTCACCTCCAACGCTCGCTAAGAGCTTCTCGAATCCATTGTGTGGCTGCTCTGTCTCCTCCTTGAGTTTTCTATATAGCTTTAAGACCACTACATCTCTTTCGGCTAGCTGCTCTAGCTCCTTCTTCGCATTCTCATCACCGTTGAGAGCTGCTAGGTATGCTTTGATTGCCTTTATCCAGATGTCCTTCTTGACCTTGATAGCCTTCTCAATGACTTCTTTTTTCACAAACTCAATCTTGTTGGGGTAAGCCGATTCGATTTCGGGTCTTAAGACTAGTCTATGGTTTAAGGTGTATGGCAGCACGAATAATACATCTTCGAGCTGAACCATCGGTCTGCCGTATAACCATGCACGGGCTTTAGCAAACTTTATTGTTGACTCAGCCCAACGAGTACCCCATATTTCACGGACCTTGAAGCACAGCTCTCCCTTGTAGGGGCATTGGTCACATGGCAGCCTAAACCTTGGCTCTGTAACGCTTCTATCCACATGAGCACATGTGAAGCTGCCGGCAATCAGTGCTAGGAACAGCGTTATGGCTTCTGGGACAATGACCTTGTCTACATCATCCCAAATCTCCATCATCTCCTTGGATGATAGCAGCTCTGGGAGAGCATCAACGATTCTTGGTGTATGTGTCTTGACATACTTAGAGGTTAGCAGCTCATAGGTCTCGGTAATATCGAGGACACGTATGTATAAGTGAGCATCTATACGGTCCCAAAGGGCTTTGGGAATCTCGTGACTGCTAACATCATGCGGGTTCCTATCTGCAAAGGCTATGAATGGCTTGGACTTGAAGACTCTACCACGATACTCAACCTCTTTCTCAGCAAAGAGGCTCAGCAAAGCATTGTATAATCGTGGATTGCCCCTTTGAAGCTCATTGAAGAACTTGAATGGTGAAGTCACTATCGGTCTAGGCTCAACCTTCTCAATGCCTTGCCTAAGAGCTGCAATGTCAACATATAGCAAGATGTCGAATTCGGTAAGGGTATCCCTAATTCTAGCAATGGGCTTAACATCTTGCTTGTAGATATCCTTGAAGAACACCTTCATTACTGATTCAATGAATGTTGACTTACCAACACCGTAGGTACCGGATAACAGCACTACGGAGTTCTTTGCTAGAAGAGCAATGCTTAACATCTCCTTGGTTTCCGGGTCTGCCCGCCACCATGCGAAGATGTTCTTCAATCCAGCTAGAAAGATGGACCTATACTTAAAAGTAGGAAGGTTTTGGGTTTGGGGAGTTTGGGTTTGAGCCGGTGCCCGAGCCGTCATGGTTACACACCTAACCTCCAGTTACACGTATAAC
>QMQW01000009.1 GCA_003650625.1 Thermoproteota archaeon
ATGCCGTAAAGCTGTGGAGGAAGTTCAAAGTCCCATTGGTGATCGTAAGCAAGGACAAGCCTAATAATAGGGAGGTTCTAAGCGCCCTTCAAAAACACTTCAGCGACTGGAGGGTGAGGTGGAAAATTATAGAGAGAGTAATTGAAGCCTCCAAGGGAATACATATGGTGCAAGTTAAACCTGAAGAAAACCCCCTATACGTGGAAGTTATCGGCACGACGCTGAGTGAGGCAGAGGAATTTTTGCGGAAAATCACAGTTTGGGGGAGAACCCCGGAGCCTCTAAGAATTGCAAACATCATAGCTAAGGGGCTTTCCCCCGCGTACTTCACCTTAAAAAATAAATTCCACTCCAATTAACCTATATTGCTGGAGGAGCCCCGGTAGCTCAGCGGTAGAGCGGCGGCCTTGTAACAATGCAGGAAAGCCGTTGGTCGCGGGTTCAAATCCCGCCCGGGGCTCCAAAAATTATCTTAAGTTTCCTCTATAGAACTGCTACAGCTGAATTCATTCTTTAGAAGCAATAATATCTATTGTTACCGGATTCGTAGAAATCGGTTACTCAAAAGAAGAGAAGGGTTAGCTCGTTTCTCCCTAAATTCTGGCCACTATACAAATAATCTTAAGATTTTTATGAAAAAATTAAAAAGACATTTAGATCTGGGCAGGGAGCTCCAACAGCAATTTCCAAATTAGCGATAAATTCTTAAATAATTAAGTGCAATTGCACAAAATGGTGCTCAGATTGGATAAGAGTAGGAAAATGGTTGTTGCAATCCCATCATTTGGGGAGGGCGGATTGGAGGATAAGGTTTCAAATGTCTTCGGAAGAGCTCCATCATTCACCATAGTCGAAGTTAAGGAGGGAAAAGTGAAGGAAGTTAAAGTGCTTAAGAACCCCGTGCTTTCCTACTCCCATGGCGTTGGGCCAATAGTAGCTAAGATGCTCATAGACTCGGGGATAAATGCTGTAATTGCCCGGGAAATTGGGCCGACCGTTACATCCATACTGGAGCAGCACGGCATATTGATATTTAAGGTAAAGCGAGAAGTGACTGTTGAGGAAGCCCTAAATGAAATTTTAAGTTGACTTAGGTGATAAGGGACTGGCAAAGAAGTGCACTTGCGGAGTGCTGAATAGCTGCAAGGCAATATAGGCAAAGTTTAAATCTTAACCATCCACGATTTTTAGTGGGCCGGTAGCTCAGACTGGAAGAGCGCCCGCTTGGCATGCGGGAGGGCGCGGGTTCAAATCCCGCCCGGTCCACCAACAACTACTTTTAGCTGCTTCAGCTACAGCTTTTAGTGAAAGCTGAAAGTTCTCATGAGCACTTAGCGCACATAATTGAATAGGCTTTCCGCCCATTAAATTGTCGGCTCAAATGCTTAAGTTGCAGAATCCAATTTAAGTTATTTACCTCACTCGAACTCTATTGACCTTCTTGTTAGCCCAAGAATATCTTCTTATGCGACTGGATCTTCCAAATCCGCATGCTGCACAGTACTTCTTCCTAATGTGATAAGAGTGCCTTCCACATCGCCTGCAGCGTATGTGCGTTTTACGCCTACCTCTCTTGCCAAATGACGGTGTTCCTTTAGTCATTTACTATTCCCCCATCACGTTTCGGAGGGCGATATTAAAACGACGTTGTCGCCTCTAATAATAAGTGTTCCAAGCTTCTTCGGCTCTCCACTTTCAACTATTTCCTCAGCGTCCTCCAACACGAGGTTTAAGTGTTGATCAAAGCTCTTTAAAATTCCTCTAAGAGCTCTACCGCCCTTAAGCTTAACTAGGACAAGGCCTCCAAGAGCCTTGGATAGGACTTCAATAGTCGTAGACTCTGCCATTGACATCACCAGTGTCTGCTGTCATGGTAAAATAATCGCTACAATTTAAAAATAACGGTTGCTAGCTGTTAATCAGGTTTCGGGAGGGGCAGCGTTGAAAGTGAAGCACAGACACCCTTTAAGGGGGAGAGAAACAAAAAGTATTTTGCACATGTTGAGCAAGCTGTACCCGAAGCTCTATGCTTCATTGGCGATTAGCTCCAAAAGAGTTAATGTCGAGTACATGGTTACGGATAAGGGACATGAAATCTACTCCATAGATGGGCGCCCGGTGCTAATCAAGCTCAATGAGAACACGCTTATACCTACAATAACTGCAATGCATGTTTGCTCCGAGGACCTCCCCAAAATAGTCGTTGATCGAGGAGCAATCCCCCATATTGCTAATGGAGCTGACGTGATGGCTCCGGGAGTGGTTCGAACTGAAGGAGCATTTGAAACTGGAGATCCAGTGGCTATCGTCGATGAAATGTATCAAAAAGTTATAGCAATCGGCATTGCGCTCACATCTTCAGCCGAATTGAAGAACATCAAGAAGGGCAAGGTCGTCAAAAACCTGCACTATGTCGGCGATAGGCTGTGGAGGCTACTTCGTGAAGTGTATAGGTGAGACCCCTACTACTTTAGGCGAATGGTTTCCAAGTTGTGTGGAGCGTAAGCATTTACCTTAAATATTTGCTGAAATGTTTCTGCTAGATTTACAGCTTTAGCCTCCTCTCCATGGCACACTATGACTTTCTCCGGCCTTGGAGTAACTCTCTTCATGAAGCCAAGTAGCTGCCGCCTATCGCTATGCCCTGAGAATCCTTGAATTGAATGCACTCGAAGTTTCACTTGAATTATTTCGCTTTTACCTCCTCGAGTTACTATTGGAATTTCCTTCACTCCGCTTAGAACTCTGCGTCCAAGTGTCCCCGAAATTTGATATGAAACGAATACGATTGAGTTCTTCTCGTCCGAAGCCATGAGCCTGAAGTATTCTAGTGCTGGGCCGCCTGTGAGCATTCCTGAAGTGGCAATTATTATGCAGGGGTCACCTTCCACGAGCTCCTCCCTATTAGTTCTTGGAGAGACGAGGTGAAATTCTTCTCCCATGAATGGGTTCTCATTCTTGTGAAGCATCTTCTCTCTCAATGACTTTGAAAGGTTTTCAGGATATGCCATGTGAATGGCTGTTGCTTCCTGAACCATCCCTTCAACGTAAACTGGCACCTTTGGCAGGTACTTCATAGTGAAAGCTTCATTTAACACAAGCATTATCTCCTGAGCTCTTCCAACAGATAATACTGGAATGAGCACCTTCCCTCCTCGGCTTATTGTTTGGCTGACGATTTCTATTAGCTGATGCTCAGCTTCAATTCGCTGTGGAAGAACGTCGGATGGAGCACCGTAAGTGCTCTCAATAATTAACGTCTCAACTCTAGGAAAGACGTAGGTGGCAGGCTCCAGCAGACGCGTTCTGCCAAACTTGAAATCGCCGGTGTACACGAGGTTGTGTGCTCCTTCACCTATATGCAGGTGAACCATGGCTGAGCCCAATATGTGGCCTGAGTTATGGAAGGTTAATCTGACATCAGGCGCTATATCCGTTACCTCTCCAAAGTCCAGAGGGATAGTATGTAGCAGTGCTTCACGCACTTCCCTCATGGTATATGGCGTCAATCCGCCCTCTCTCGCTGCTACTTCCAAGTAATCTACTTGAAGGAGGGCCATCAAATCCCTCGTGGGCTTAGTGCAGTAAACCGGCCCATCATAACCGTACTTGAATAGGAAGGGAAGGAAGCCGCAGTGATCTAGGTGGGCATGAGAAATTACGACTGCATCAAGCCGCTCAATGTCAAATTCAGGCGCGTCAAGCCGCGGAAACTCGTTTATGGAGTATGAAACTCCTGTTTTCACGCCGCAGTCCAGCAGAATCATGCTTTCAGGTGTCTCTACGAGTATTGCTGAGCGGCCAACCTCCCTGAAGCCTCCCAGGCATGTTATGCGTATGTCGCCTGACTTAAACACAATTGGGCGGTGAATGCGGGAGCCGACGTTTCGCAAAATTTTCTTCCTGTAATTACTTTCCTGGAGAGTGAGGCTTTTAACCCAATCCAAGGTTATCGAATTCATGGGAGGCTTTCTAATAACTCTCGGCCGCCAATTGGTTTCTAAGGCTATTTGCCTTAGAGCATCACCGTGCTTAACTATAACTAGGCCTGGCTTGTCGACCTCTATGATCACTTCGCCAAAAGAGTCATCGAAGTATATTTCTCCAACTTGAATTTCAGGTGGAATCTTCTCCTTTACAACTTCAACAACTCTATCTTGAGGTGCTCTAACCTTCGGGTCGCTTCTAACAATAATCCTCTTTTTAATTACCTTAGCTATTTTGCGGACTATGGACTCGTCTTCAATTAGGACTTTAGGGTTCGCCGAGTATATTGCTATTTCAGGGCCTTCAAATTCAATTCTAGTGA
Source organism: Thermoproteota archaeon (assembly GCA_003650625.1). The sequence goes on from QMQW01000009.1 coordinate 4,310, forward strand.
TGCGCGCATCAAGCGGAACCGTTTTCAAGATAACCTCTCTAATCATCACTAACGTATCTTCAATCACCATGTTGAACCTCCACCTATACCGCCTTTACGATTATTGCACTACCCTTCAATCTGCTCGCAAGGCAGCTCTCGGCAGCCTTCACGAGTAATCACAACTAAGTCGAAACCCTCTCCACTTGCGGGGTCCCTCTTCATAGCAGCCTTAATCGCTCTAACTACCACTTTTAGAGCTTCATCAACGCTCATTTCAGGCTTATAGGCATCCTCCAACACCCCTAATGCAGCCGGCGATCCGGAGCCAGTCGCTATGAAAGTCTCCTCAGTTAGAGATCCGAAGGGATCCAATGAGAATAGCCTTGGTCCAGTGACATCCACTCCTCCAACTAGCACTTGAACTATGTAGGGCAGCAGCCTCGCGCCGGCCAAGATGTTGGACAATAGAGTTGCTGCTGACTTAACTTTAATTGGCACTCCAGTCGAGTACCTATAAAGCTTAATGTTGGAGCTCGCCACCTCCATTATCTGCTGGGCATCCGCAACCACTCCGGCCATCGTCGCAGCCAGATGCTCATCGAGCTTGAATATCTTCTTAACTTTCTTGTGAACGATGTAGTGCCCTGCGGTGACCCTTCGATCAGCTCCAAGGATCACGCCATCACGGCAAATTACACCAACTGTAGTTGTCCCAGTAACCGCAATCTTCAGCGAAGAATCAACTTGCCCTCCTGTGAAATTAGGATGCATCATGAAGTGCTCCTCCAGCGAAAAGTAGCTGCGCGTAAAAGCTTCGCATAAAGTGAATAGCGACGACTATTTAAGTGTTACTTTAAATTTTAGTAAGTAGTTTGAAGAGCCTTAAGGCTGTGATTAAATGAGAATTCACGAAATAAAGCTCCCCCAGGATATCGTAGTTGGCTCAGGAACGCTGAATTTAATTGCTCAAGTCTGTAAACGTCTTGGAATAGGCGAGTCTGCAGTAATCGTAACTGGACCTAAAGTTAGGAGAATTGCAGGCGATAGGGTGAAAGAAATCCTTGAAGAATCAAAGATAAATGCCACAATCCACGTTTCGGCTGAGTCGTCAATAGCTGAAGTCAATAAGGTTAGAGAGCTGGTTAGGGAAGTTAAAGCTAGAGCAGTTATAGGAGTTGGAGGAGGAAAGGCAATAGACATCGCGAAGCTCTCCGCATTCAAGGAAAACATTCCATTTATAAGCATGCCAACGGCAGCAAGCCATGATGGAATAGCTTCTCCACGTGCATCGCTAAGGGGGCTGAACGGCCCCACCTCTATGCCGGCAAAACCTCCAGTTGCCATCATAGCAGACGTGGACCTCATAATTCAAGCGCCATACAGGCTGCTCGCCAGCGGATGCGGCGACATCATTGCTAAATTCACGGCGGTTAGAGACTGGAGGCTAGCCCATAAGCTTAGGGGAGAGTACTACGGAGATTACGCTGCGTCGCTGGCAGTTCTCTCAGCGAACATAGTGGTTAAGCATGCAGAGTACATTTCTAGGCGGATGCCGGAAAGCTTGAGGACAATTGTTGAAGCACTCATAAGCTGTGGAATTGCAATGTGCATAGCAGGAAGTAGCAGGCCCTGCAGCGGATCGGAACACCTCTTCAGCCACGCACTCGACCTGATAGCCAAGAAGCCAGCGCTGCATGGAGAGCAGTGCGGTGTAGGAGCTATCATGATGATGTACCTTCATGGAGGAAATTGGAGGAAAATAAGAAAAACCTTAAAGATCATAGGTGCACCAACGACTGCTAAGGAGCTTGGCGTCAGCGACTACGAAATCATCAAAGCCCTAACGATAGCTCATAAAATAAGGCCTGATAGATATACTATATTAGGGGAATCTGGACTCTCATGGGAGGCTGCCGAGAAAGTTGCAAGGATCACAGGGGTTATCGAGTAGGAAGATAACATTGCTCAGCGAAAAATGCGCGAGAATTGGCTACAAGTTTATTCATGAGGGAGGAGCTGAGGAGTGCACCAACTGCTCACTGCGAAAAGTTTGTATAGAGAACTTGAAGGTTGGCAGAGTATATGAAGTTGTAGGCGTTAGAAGGAAAAGCCACGTATGCCCACTACATGAAGAAAGAGTGGTTGTCGTAGAGGTTGTGGAGGCAGCTGTTGAAGCAGCGATTGAGAAGCGGCTGGCTGTTGAGGGAGTAATCATAGCGTATTACCCCATACTATGCCAAGAAACATGCGCGTTTAGGTTGCTTTGCCAGCCACAGGGCCTAAGGGATGGAGATAAAGTTAAAATCGAGAAGCTCCTAGATGAAATCAACTGCCCATTGAATTTCAAGCTTTTGAAGGCTGTTCTTCGGCCGATTCTTTCTTAGTAGCCGCCGCCTTTTCGGCTTCGCGCTTAAAAACGTACTTCTCAACGAACTTCACCGACTTTATGTTTGAGAAAAACTTTTCAATGTCCCTTGCGATTCCCCGCTTGGCGAATTGAAGTCCATCTACGAAGTACGCCTCCTCCGGCAGCTCTATGGTGACATCTTCGCCTCTAACCTTAACTTCGAATTTTTCCTCAGGTACGCGCGGAATTCTCCTGTGAATTAAGGCCAGAATCTTCTCCTTCGCACTCTTCAGCTTCTTAACTATCTTAACATCATACACTAGCGTCTTACCGGCTAGGGGGTGGTTGAAGTCGAGTACAACTCGCCCTCCGCCAACACTCCTAATTACTGCAAAGTTGCCGTTGATTTCGACTCGTGTTCCCGGGCGCGGGGTTATGCCTCTTTTAGTTAGCTCCCTAGCTGGAACAATCTTAACTTTGGATGGATCTCTTGCTCCAAAGGCCTTTTCCGGGGGGAGCTCAATTACCTTTTGCTCGCCCGGCTTCATCTTCATCAGTTCTTCTTCAAGCCCAGGGAGAATCCAGCCTTCCCCTATTACCACTAGCATCGGCTCATAAATTTCATCTTCACGGTAGATGTTCTCCTTCTTCGCAACCTCCTCAATAGTTAAATCGAATATTTCGCCGGTGTCCTTCACTTTGGCTACGAAGTCGATTAGTATGAAGTCCCCTTTGTTCAGAGGCATGCTCCCTCACCACTTAGGCGCGCGACAACATTTAACATAACAGTTAAATTACTTTTTTGGTGAACAGAATAGCGAGTGAACATGTGCCTCGCAGTCCCCGCAAAAGTGGTATCGGTTAATGGAGATAGAGCAACTGTAGACTTTGGCGGAGTACAGAGAGAAATACTGCTCACGCTAATTGAGGATGAAGTTTTACCTGGAGATTACGTCATAGTTCATGCTGGCTTTGCTATTCAAAAGCTCGATGAAGAAACTGCAGTGTCAATGCTTAAGCTTTGGGAGGAAATTCTAAGTAGCTCTTAGTACGATTTTACCGCCGCTCGACTTCATGAATGTCTTGGCGGTTACGCGGACTTCAGACTTCACGAGCTCATAAACTGAAACTGAAATTTTGCTTCCTTCAACGCTTAGGATCATGAAGCTGGGAACTAGGGAGCCCCCAGTTCCACTCCAACACCCAGTAGCGCTTCCTGGATTTAGCAGTAAAATGCCATTTACCAGCTTCGTAGAGGCAATATGTGTGTGACCTGAAATCAGAACGTCCACACCCAAAGTTAAAGCTAAACTGTGAAGTTTGCGGGGATCCCCCCTAGGGTATATTTGAGCTCCATGCGTCAATCCCACACGGAAGCCCTCCAATGCCACTACCCTCTCCCTCGGCTCATACGCGAAAAAATCCATGTTACCCACTACCCACACTGTAGTTGCTATGTTCTCTAAGTACGAGAGCACCTTTCTCTCAACGAAGTCCCCTGTTGATAGAATTAAGTCGAAGTTGCCTTCATTAATTAGTGGTAAGAACTGCTTAGGTATGGACTTAGCCCTAGTAGGTATGTGGAAGTCCCCTATGACGAGCGCCTTCATATGCTATCGCAAAACTATATAACTCAGCAAATCATAACTCTTTCGCGTGGATGATGAGCTGGCTGAGCGCTTAAAATGATGACGAAAGTTAAAAGCTCTGACACGCTACTTAGCCAATGCTTCCTTAGCTGCATTGACAGCTTGACCTCGCTTTATATTACACCCAAGAGACATCAAAGCATCCTCTAATGCTGACACCGTTTGCAGCACCATGTCCTGCGAGATCATCCCCATGCAGCCAATTCTTACGACCTTCCCTTTAAGAGCGCCCATTCCTCCAGCTATGACTATCCCATGAACTTCTTTCAGGTAGCGCCTCAACTCAGCATCATCAACTCTGCCTGCAACTTTAGCAACTATTACGGTGTTAGATCGAACATCCCTTTCAGGGAAAATTTCTAAACCTAGAGCTTCAAGTGCAGAGTAGAAAGCACTCGCACATCGCCTATGCCTTTCAATTCGAGCTTTCAACCCTTCCTCTACTATCACTTTTAGGGCTTCATCCAAGGCATATAGCAGCGGTAGGGCTGGAGTAAATGGGGTTTCACTTTTTTCATGAAAATTCTTCAACTTTACGAAGTCGAAGTAGTAAGCTTTTCTTGCAGAATTCTTCTCTGCCGCTTTTAGGGCACGCTCACTTACGGAGATGAGGGCTAGGCCTGGGGGACAAGCTAAGCACTTTTGACTACCAGTTACACATACGTCAATATTCCACTTATCTACGGGCAGCTCATCTCCACCTAGAATTGAAATTGCATCAACTATGAGGAGTAAGCCGTAGCTTCTTGCCAGCTCGCCGATTCTTCCCAAGTCGATGCACTTAGCTCCAGTTGAAGTTTCATTGTAAACAACAGCTATAGCTTTGACGTCTTCCTCCTCTTCCAAAACTCTCTTCACATCATCGTAGGAAGGAGCTGATCCCCACTTTAAGCTTACCTCTATCGGCTTACCTCCATAGACTCTAATGGCGTCGCTTAAACGCTTCGAAAAAACGCCGTTCACGGGAACTACCACTTTGTCGTTGGGGGCAATTAAATTGCTTACAGCGCACTCTACGCCGCCAGTCCCCGAAGAAGTCAGTACAAAGACGTCATTGCCTGTTTGAAATACGTACTTCAAGTTTTCCGAAATTCTCTCATAAAGCTCGTGAAATTCGGGTCCCCTATGGCTGATTATCGGTTTAACCATTGCTTGAAGCACTCTAGACGGCACATTTGTGGGGCCAGGAAGCATGATTAACATAGCATCACCTCGTCACCAAGCTTATCTACTTAATAATACTAAAAGCTTATTGTGAGAAGGAAATGAGCAGAATCATAACATTGCTAACCGACTTTGGGGTTAAGGATCCGTACGTTGCGGCAATGAAAGGCGTGATTTTAAGCATCGCTCCAAACGCTAAAATCATTGACATCACGCATGAGGTGGATAAGTTCAA
>QMQW01000010.1 GCA_003650625.1 Thermoproteota archaeon
ATTTTTTCGAATTCATTTTTATCTATTAATTCCTTAACTTTCTCTGCTGTGGCTTTGACTCCTTCTTCAATTACTTCATGGGAAGTCACGTATAGCAGTTCATTTCGAGCTGCATATTCATACTCCTCCCTGCATACTGCCCTCACCCCTACACATACCACTTTGCTGCTTCCAATGAGTTCGGTGATTCTTCGCGTAACTGTTGCGTGGCTCCACTTAACTCCTATTGGATATTGGTCTCTCAAGTCTAAGTGCGCGTCGAAAATTACTGCTCCTACGTTTTGGATGGCCTTTACCGCTCCGTAGGTTATCGTGTGCTCTCCGCCGATTATTACTGGGACTTTGCCTAGGTTAAGCAGTTCTCTTGTCACTTCACTTACGCTTTTAATTGTGCTTTGGATGTCGTTGATTGATATTATGTCTCCAGCGTCGTGTATTTTTAATTCTTGGGCGTCGATGCCTGATCTGAAGCTGTAGGTTTCGAGGTTTAATGCTGCATTTCTAATTGCTAATGGAGCGAACCTCGACCCAGGCCTGTAGGTTGATGTGGCGTCGAATGGCACTCCAAAAACCACGAATTCAGCTTCTTCCAAATTGCTCTCGAATCCTCCGAAGAGCATGTTGCTTTTGCTTAAGTAGAATTCTATTGCTTTCATCGCTCTTACAGCTAATGTTCAGATAAAAATATTTAACTTCTCCTTTTTTGTGCTTTGGGGAGTGAATTGAAGAGGTTGAAGGTGAGCTTGAAGGACTTTGAAGAGTGGCTTTTGGAGAGGCATTTGCCTGAATTTAAGAGCGAGCTATATGTAAGGGAGTTTGTGAGCTCCGGATTCGCCTTCCTCGTGCTGTCAGGTAGCAGTTATTTGAGGAAATTTATTATTGAGATGTTATTTCCTGAATTTAGTAGGTTAAGCTTATACTTGGCATGGTCATTAGCGTCGAGTTGCATTGTTAAGCTAAGTGCCTCCAGAGATGTTCTTGAAATTGAGGCTGATGAGTCTAAGCTTAAGGACTTTCAAAAACCATTAAAACTTCCTCTTCCCAATTAAATTGAAGTGCTTAGGGTGTGGGGTAGCAAGCCTTGGACAAGTATGATAAGATTATGGAGCTAGCTAGGAGGAGGGGCTTCCTCTGGCCCGCATCTGAGCTTTATGGAGGAGTTAGGGGCTTCATGGATTTCGGGCCTTTAGGCGCCTTATTGAAGAGGAATATTGAGGAGAAGTGGAGAAGGTGGTTTGTTCTTAGGCATCAGGATTTCATAGTTGAAATTGAAACTCCGATTGTTATGCCCTCGAAAGTCTTTGAGGCTTCAGGGCACTTGGAGCATTTCACTGACTATATTGTCGAGTGCACTGTATGCCATAGGATGTTTAGAGCTGACCACTTAATTGAGGAGCAAGCCGGCATTAAGGGTGTTGAAGCTTTATCGGCTGACGAGCTTACCTCCATAATAATTGAGAAGGGGGTTGTGTGTCCCGAGTGCGGAGGGAAGCTTGGAGAGGTTAAGGCTTTCAATTTGCTGTTTAAAACGACTATTGGTCCTTATAGTGAAAATGTAGGCTATGCCAGGCCCGAAGCTGCGCAAGGCATGTTTTTAGCTTTTAAGAGGGTTTATGAGGTTATGCGAAATAAGCTTCCACTTGGAATAGCGCAGGTTGGTAAGGTTTTGAGGAATGAGATTTCTCCAAGGCAGGGTCCAATTAGGCTTAGGGAGTTTACGATTATGGAATTGGAGTTGTTTTTCGACCCTAAGGAGCCTAAATGCCCGCTTTTTGGAGATTATAGAGATGAGGTTCTTCCGCTTCTTCCGGAGGCTGACATTAGAGCTGGAGTGAAGGAACCTAGATTTGTAACTGCGGGGGAAGCTGTTGAAACTGGTTTAATTCTGAATGAGTGGGAAGCCTACTTCATGGTTCTAGGCAAGCAATTTGCTGAGAGCTTAGGCATTCCAGAGAAGTGTCAAATGTTTATTGAAAAATTGCCGGAGGAGCGAGCGCACTACTCAGCTCAAACCTATGATCAAGTGGTGAAATTAGAGAGGTGGGGGTGGGTTGAAATTGCAGGTTATTCGCATCGAACCGACTATGACTTAAGGAGGCACATGGAGTATAGTGGAGTTGACTTGAGGGTGTTTAAGCCTTACCCTAAGCCTATGAAAATTGAAGTTACGGTGGTCAAGCCTAACATGAGCATTTTGGGTAGAAAGTTTAGGTCTGAAGCTAAGAGGATTGCTGAGGCTCTTAAGGCGATCGATCCGGAATATGTGGTTAAAGAGCTTGAGGAAAAGGGTTTTGTTGAGGTAGCTGGATTTAAGCTTGGTAGGGATGGCTTGATAATTTCTAAGGAAGTTAATGAAGTTAAGGGTAGGCGTTTTATTCCACAAGTTGTTGAGCCATCGTTTGGTGCTGATAGGATAGTGTATGCAACGCTTGAATATGCTTACTCGGAGAAGGAGGGGCGAGTTGTGTTGAAGCTTCCTAGGGATGTTGCGCCAATACAGGTGTGCGTATTTCCACTTGTAAGTAGGAATGGTCTTCCCGAGTTTGCTCGCATGGTTTATGAGCGCCTTAGAAGAAGTGGCTTAAGAGTTGAGTACGACGAGTCCGGCTCGATAGGTAGGAGGTATGCGAGGGCTGATGAGGTTGGAGTTCCAATTGCCGTCACCATAGATTATCAGTCTCTTGAAGATGAGACTGTAACGCTGAGAGATAGAGATTCTTGGAAGCAGGTTAGAGTTAAGGTGGAGGGTCTAGAGAATTTAATTCTCAAGTATCTTTCGGGCCAGCTTGAGTTTCACAAGCTTGGAGCTCCCCTTTAGCTTCTTCTATTAGCACTAGCTTCGAAGTGTCAATCCACATTTTTATTGGATCAATTAGCGCCCAATATTTGCCTTTAATTCGCTTCAGCTTTACAACAACTCCTCTTGTTCCAGTCACTTGATATTCCACTCGATCTCCAATTCTGATTTTACGGCGCTGTCTCCTCAAGCTTCCACCAGCGTTCAATTAAAATATTACTGTAAATTAAATGTTTAAGCTGGTGATCGATGTGAATAGACCTCCCGAGCGCAGGCTGAGGGTTAGGCGGAAGCCTGAAATTGAGCCTGGAAATGCCAAGATGAACCCCCAAATGATGCAGGAGCTTCAAATTGCTGATGAGATCGAAGTTGTGATTAGTGGAAAGCGCAAGTGCATCTTAAGCGTTAGGCCTGACGGCAAAGTGCCTTTAAGGGAAGTTTGGGCTAGCGCTGAGGAAATGCGGGAGCTGGGCATTGCGGATAATTCAATTGCAACTATTAGGAGGCCTTTAAGGTAGCTAGGAGATAATTGATGGAAGCAGTAGTTGTCGACGCTTTAGGAGCTGGTCGCGGACGGAGATTTGCAACAGTAGATGTTATAGGGGCTGGACCGAGAGCCGTAGCTGGAGTTCTGGAAAAGCATAACCTGAATGTTAAAGTTTACCCTGCACACGTGGTTCTCTCTAGACCTGAGCTTCTGGCTAAGGCTTCAATTCTCCTTGTGAGCGCTATGACCGTCGACTTGCCTACTGCAAGGAAGGTGAAGTCTATTTGGGATAGGCATTCCGGTGGAGTTGCAGTGATTGGTGGGCCAATTGCAGCTGATCCCTATGATGCTTTAATTAGAGCTGGTTTTTCGATATCTGTTATAGGTGAAGGTGAGGAAACTTTAGATGAACTTTTACCATTAATTATGGCTGGAGAACTGTCGCCTGAGAAGCTTTCCGAAATTAAAGGATTAGCTTATCTTGATAGCTCCGGCGTTAGAGTCAATTCGTTGAGGCCAGTGATGAGTAGAATTAAGCTTAGTTCTTACAAGCCGTCTATAAGTGCTGTGAAGGGCTATCCGAATTACTATGCCTGCAGAGTTTACGTGGAAGTGGTTAGAGGGTGTAGCAATTATTATAGGACTTCAATGCCGCTTCCCGATGGAAGGAGGTGCATTGATTGCGGGCTTTGCAGAGAAGGCTCCCTGGAGGAGAGATACTACTGCCCTCAAAACATTCCTCCTGGATGTGGATATTGCTCGGTTCCAAGTTTGTTCGGTCCGTCCAGGAGCAGGTCAATCGAGTCGATTGTTGAGGAGGTTAGGGGCTTAATAAAAGTTGGAGTTAAGAGGCTTATTTTAAGTGGCTCTGATTTTCTTGACTATGGGCGAGATATGCTGGTTGAGCCTAAGCCGCTAACTGACCCTAGAGAGCCTCCGCCTAATTTAAATGAAATTGAACATCTTCTCTCAGAAATTTCGTCTGTTATTAAGGAAAGTGGAGAGCGGGTGTTTGTGGGAATTGAAAATGTTAAACCTTGCTTGGTGACTGATGAGGTTGCAAGGATTCTTGGGAGGTACTTGAAGGATTCGCCCGTGCATATTGGATGTGAAACTGGATCTGCTGAGCATTCATATGCGCTTGGCAGGCCTTCATCGCCTGAGGAAGCACTGAAGGCAGCGAGAATTTTAAAGCGGTTTGGCTTAAGACCATGCCTGTACTTTATTCACGGCCTTCCTGGTCAGACTATTGAAACAGCTAAAGCAACGGTTGGCTTTATTGAGAAGTCAGCTGCAATTGGCGTTGAAAAAATAACTGTTTATCGCTTTCAGCCTCTTCCAATGTCTGCATTTGGAGATTTTCCTAGAGCTCCACCAGCTCATAGGGATCCAGTTAGCTTCATGATTTGGAGTGCCGCTAATAAGGTTAATTCGCAGTTGAAGCTGAAGCTTGTAGGCAGGGTTGTTGAGGCTATAGTTGTTAGATCCCAATTTAAGGGCATGCGGTTTATAGCTTACCCGTTTAGGCACGGGCCTGTTATTCGGATAAAAAATGAGCGTATGGCTGAGGGGCTTGTGGGTAGAATTGTTAAAATTAGGATTGTGCGGGTGGTTTCTGAAAGGGCTGTTGAAGGTTTAATTGTTGATTAGGTTGTTTTCAGCGCTTCAGCTCCTCGCATAAGGTATTTTATGCCGTAGTAGGAGGCGGCTACTGCTGTGACTGGCATGTCGAACCAGAATGTAGCTATTCTAGCTAGGATGACTGCTGAGGTCGCTACGTCGATTGGCACTCCGAATGCTAGCAGGGTTGTTGTAAATACGGTTTCCAGTATTCCAAGCATTCCTGGAATCATTATTGGAGTCATTTGTATGAAGTCTCCCACGACTATTGTTAGTGCTATGGCCCAGATTGATATCTTGAAGTTGAGGGCTAGGAAAACTACGTAGAATATTCCTATATCAACTATCCATGTTAATAGGACGGCCATAAATGCTGTAAATAGGTGTACTGGCTTATTTCTCAATTTGAGGAATGAATTCTTGAAGTCTGAAATTGTGTTTGCGAGCGAGTTAACTACTTTCTCCGGCTCGTACTTTTTAATTAGTCCGCTTATTTTGTCTTCATATTTTTCGTATATTTTTGTGATGATTTTTTCCAATATGTCCGCTCTTTGGCTTAGGTAGAACATGCCTGCCGCAAATCCAAATGAGAATAATATTATGAGTAGTAGGAGGGATCCTGCAGCTCCAATCAAGGTGTATTTTCCATATATCGCTACGTAGCTCGATAGGGCGCAGAGCACGAATCCAAGTGTGTATAGTATTCTGTGCATTACGACGGTTGCTGCGCCGTAGCCTATTGGAACTTTAGCCTCCTTATTGGCAAGTACGATTCTTAGTAGTTCAAGTAGCAATCCTGATGGGGTCACGTAGCACATGAATATGCCTGCAAGCGAAATAGTAAGTGTTGTTTTGAAGTTAATTTGACATTCTAGTCCTCTTAATAGTATGTGCCAAGTTAATGCGTAGAATATTAATCCAGCTAGATCTAAAGCTAATGTTATAATGAAGAATTGCAGGCTAATTTTCATGATGATCGATGAGACCTTGCCGAATCCAGCAAAGTGTAGAAGTAATATAATTATTGCAATTCCAACGGCATAGGACGCTACTATTATAAGTTTGTCTTTGCGCTTGTTTAACTGTCGAAGCATTAGTTCACCGCCCAGCTGAGGGAGTTATAGGTAGTATTTCGTAAATAACCGTTGCGTGCAGTTGGGTGATTTGGTATGAGTGACAATGAAATTGCGGTTGCAGTTCTTATGAATGGAAGAGTTGTAGTATGGGATGTTGAAGCTTCTCGCCGCTTATATCGAGAAGGATTTTATGGTAAGCCTGTGGGAATTAGGAAGCCTAAGGACATGTTATTTGACGCGCCTCTTGAGTTATCCCTCTTTGAAGCGCTTTACTTGCTAGAGAAGGGTAGAATTAGGGTTGTTGACGTTCAGGGTGCGGAGCTAACTCGCGATGAACTTCTGAAAATCGCTAGAGAAACTTATAGTTTATTTGACGATATTTATAGGGTTTATAGGGATTTGAGGGAAAGGGGTTTCGTTGTTAGACCAGGAATGAAGTTTGGAGCTGACTTTGCAGTTTATGAATTTGGCCCTGGCATTGATCATGCGCCCTTCCTCGTTGATGTGTTGCCCATGAACAGCAAGCTTGATCCAATAGAAATTGTTAGGGCTGGCAGGCTTTCTCACAGCGTTAGGAAGAGGTTTATCATTGCAGTTACAAATCCGGAGACCAAGGAGGTTTCCTACTTTATGTTTAAGTGGTTTAAAGCCTAGTTTTGATGAATTTCTTAAAAGTCCATTTGACAGCTCCTTGAATTCTCCTAATTTCCCTCGTTCCTGAAACGTTTTTAACTATAACTTTACGTAGTACTCCATTCTCCTCATCTATCTCGTAGTCTGCTAGAGGATTCTCCTTTTTAATGCCATCCAACACTTTTCTGACGAAGAACTGCTTAAACTCCCTTGATGCAGTGTTTATTGAGACGTTTTCTTCAGGAAGTATTATCAAGTTTTGGTTATCGCTGTAGATTTTGGCTAATGGATTTCCCAAGTCATCTTTGATTTCAACTAAAAGTTTAGCTTTCTCTTCGGGTTTCTCCTCAACTTTAACTGATTTTTCAAGGAGCTTTAGGCAGAGCTTCCAAGCTTCTAATTCTCTATTTAATTCATTTATTTTTTCTTCAATTAACTTTCTAATTCTTTCTAATTCTCTTTCTTTCTCAGCCACAATTCCACCTTGCGCTTTGCTTGGCTGAATTCGCTTTTACATTTCGCTTTCTTCCCTAATAAATCCTTCAACCATTGTTGCTGACATCGTGGCGGGCGCTTGATATCTTGGAAGCCGCTTTCGAAAGTCGTTATAACGAGCTTTCTTGAAGGGCTTGTGGTGCTATGTAAAGTATAAATATATTTCGCTCCGTAGATATTGTGGAGCGACGACTAAATGGCCTATGAAAGGCTCGTGAAGAAGCTAACTAAGGAAAACTTGTGGCTATATGTCATAAGGGTATTGAAGAATAAGCCGATGTACGGGTATGAGGTTAAGAAGGCTATAAAGGAGAAGTTTAAGTTTTCGCCATCAACCGTGACTGTTTATGCTGTGCTGTACAAGTTGTCTAAGGAAGGATTGATAAAGAAGGTTAAGAGGAACGGCGACACTTACTACTCTTTAACTGAAAAGGGTGTTGAGGCTTTTGAAAAGGCGAAGTTATTCATAAACACGATTAGGGAAGAGTTATTTGAAGATTAGATAAAATTCTCATTTACACTTGTAGTAAGACTTAAATCCTTGATCATCACTCACTTAAATACGACTTCATCGCACGAGTAGGTCGGAGGGTTGTAAGTGGCTTCAGCGCAAAGTCAGACAGGAAATGTAGTGTTGGTAGGTAAAAAGGGAACAATGAACTACGTGCTAGCAGCAATTATACAGTTCAATCAAGGAGCCAATGAAGTAGTTATCAAAGCTAGGGGCAGAGCCATAAGCAAGGCTGTTGATGTAGCTGAAATTGTGAAGACGCGTTTCTTGCCAGACCAAGTGGAGGTTAAAAGCGTAAATATTGGCACTGAGCTAGTGGGAAGTGGCGATCAAGCGCGCAACGTTTCAACGATCGAAATAGTGCTAGCGCGAAAGAGCTAAGCGAAACTTCAGTGTTTCTTCTTCTTTTTACATGCTTTTACGCGGCTTTCCAGACCTAAAAATTTAAGTTTGATTGTCATGTAATTCTTACCGTCATTGAGGGGTGCTAGTGCATGAGGGGTTTTTCAAGTAGGATTAAGCGGTTAAAGCCTTCTCCCACACTAAGCATAGCTGAGAAGGCGCGGCAACTTGAAGCTCGTGGAGAAAAGATTATTAGGCTTGACATTGGCGAACCGGTTTTCGAAACTCCGGAGCACATTAGGAAGGCGGCTATTGAAGCGCTTGAAAGAGGCTATACTCACTACACTCCATCTCGCGGTATTCCTGAGTTGAGGGAGGCTATTGCAGACTATTACCATGAAAGGTTCAAGGTGGATGTTGATGCTAAAAGTGAAGTTATAGTTACTCCCGGCTCTAAATTTGCCATTTTCGCAGCAATTCAATCTCTAGTTGACAGCGGAGATGAAGTGATAGTCTTAACGCCAGCATGGCCTACTTACTGGTCTTGCGTGGAGCTGGCTGGAGGTAGAGTTGTTGAAGTATCTTGTGGCGATGGTTTTGTTCTTGATGAAGAGAAGTTGAAGAATGCGATCAGCGATAAGTCGAAGGTTATTCTGGTGAATTCGCCGAATAATCCAACTGGCGGAGTGTTATCTAAAAGGGACTTGAAGGTAATTGCTGACCTAGCTCTAGATCATGACTTGTACATTATTTCAGATGAAATTTATCGCCTCATTGTTTATGACGAAGTGGAGCCGCATACTATGCTCTCATTTTCTGAGGTTCGGGATAGATTGATAGTTGTTGATGGCTTTTCTAAGGCTTGGGCCATGACTGGGTGGAGGCTTGGATTCACCATTGCGCCTAAAAGCGTAATTGACTGCATCAATAAAGTGCAGCAAAACGCTACAACTTGCCCAACAGCTTTTGTGCAGTATGCTGGCGTTGCTGCATTAAAGGGTGATCAAAGCTGTGTTCTCGAAATGGTTAAGAAGTATGATGAGAGGCGCAGGTTCCTGGTTGAAGCTTTAAACTCTATTGAGGGTGTTAGATGCACTGCTCCCAAGGGTGCTTTCTACGCTTTTCCTGAAATGTCCGCTTTGGGAATGAGCTCGGTGGAGTTGGCTAGTGAGCTGCTAGCTAAAGCTGGTGTTTGCACTGTTCCTGGAAGCGTGTTTGGCGCTGGAGGAGAGCATCATTTAAGGATTTGCTTTGCCTCATCCATTGATCAGATAAGGGAGGGAGCTAATAGAATTAGGAGGTTCGTTGAGGAGGTTATGGGCTGACGAACTCTACCCCCAGGTTTTTAGCTAGCTCCTCAATAACCTCTCTTACTTTGCAGAAAACTATTGTTTGGTGGTTTCCAAGAGCTTTTTCCATGAATTTTTCAACTGGTACGCTGAGTTTTACTTCGACTTGGGTTCTGCACATGCTTGGATTTTTCATGGACGATTGCAGGATTTCTCCTTCGATAGCCATTAATTGACTTAAATCCTTACTTAGGGATAGCAAAGTTACGTCTTGTCTGCTCATGGG
>QMQW01000011.1 GCA_003650625.1 Thermoproteota archaeon
CCCCAAGTGGTTAACGAATAACCCTCATAAGCTCCAACACCCCTCCTCACAAGCCCCAGCTTGAAAAGCCTCCCCAAAATCCTAGAAGTCAACGACAAGTCAAGCTTAATCTTCCTCGAAATGTAATCTATCGGCACAAACTCGAAGTGAGGCATCCCCAACTCAACTGCCCTCAAAACCTTAAAGTCAGCGCGCCTAAGCATTTTAAACGCTTGAACGGGCAGCATGGCGACCAAGCAGAAAATAACGCATGAACTAATAAATATTATAGTGCAAAGCAAAAGCAATAAAACCACCAAAGCATAGAGTGAAAAACATTTAAAACTTTAAATAATATCAAGCAATAAAGCAGCGAAAAATGAAAATAAAACCTAACTGCTAGAAATAGATGAGCAAATAGTTCAAAGCATGCAATAACTTTAAATACTTTAATGAGAAGGATTATAAGGAACAAATGTCAGGTGGAGGTGAGGTTAGTGTCTTCCGAAATTTACGAAGAAAATGGCGTCTTGATAGTTAAAGGCAAGGATGTAGTTAACGTAGCTTCAGCACTATCTTCAGAAACTCGATTGAAAATACTAGAGTTCCTAAGAGGAAAGGAGGCCGACATAGGGCAAGTTGCAGACTTCATCAAGCAAAGCAAGGCCAATGCAAGCGCCCAAATGCGAATACTCGAAAAGTACCACCTAGTCAAAACCATGTACAAGCCTGGAATAAGAGGAGTCAAGAAGGTCTGCACGACAGACATTAAAGAAGTGAGATTAATTTTAGAGTAAGCAGCAAACTTGAAATGGCTAATTTTAACATTAACTAATTTTAGTTAATTTCAATTAACCGTCAAGCCCCTTATTCTAATATTCTAAGCAAATTGCAACCGCATCATTCAACGCAAACTAGAAGAAGAGCAGTAACTTGGGATTTGTGAAATATAGGCATAGCAATCAAGTTCTCCGATTGCTACTTGCGCCTAGCCAAGCTATATTCCAATGCAGCCTTCACAAATCCCAAGTACGGCGGCGAAGGTCTTCCCGGCCTGGACTTGAACTCTGGATGCGCCTGAGACCCTAGGAAGAAGGGGTGGTCCGGCAATTCTATGAACTCTATCCTCCTTCCATCAGGGCTCCTCCCGGAAAATACGAGTCCATGGCGCTGAAGGACGTCCCAGTAGGCTGGATTAACTTCATATCTATGCCTATGACGCTCATAAACAATGGTCTTGCCATACAGCTTGTGCGCAAGCGTTCCAGGCTCCAAAACTATTGGGTGAGCCCCCAGCCGCATGGTCCCTCCCTTCATATCAATCTTCCTCTGCTCCGGCAGGAGATCTATAACTGGATTAGGAGTGTTAGGCGCATTCTCAGTGCTATTGGCATCCTTCAATCCAACGACATTTCTAGCAAACTCTATAACTGCCATTTGAAAGCCAAAGCAAATACCCAGAAATGGCATTCCATTTTCCCTAGCAAACTTAACAGCTAGAATTTTCCCCTCAGTACCCCTAGGCCCAAAGCCTGGCGGAACTAGAACGCCATCATATCCGCGGAGCATTTCAAGCTCTTCAGGAGATTCCTCAAAGACCTCAGTTTCTATCCAATCTATTTTAACTCTAGTTTTAAGAGCAGCTCCAGCATGCTTTAAGGCTTCATTAATGCTGATGTACGCGTCAGCAAGCTTAGCATATTTACCGCACATTGCAATCTTCACTTCGTGCTCAAAGTTCTCAAAGGATGCCACCACGCTCTTCCACTTGCTCCAATCAGGCGAATTCAACTTCAACCTCAATCTCTTGCAAATGTAATCTCCCATGCCCTGCTGATCGAGTATCAGCGGAACCTTGTAAACGCAGTCTACAGTGTAGGACGAGAAAACCGCTTCCTGAGGAACGCTCCCGTAAAGAGCAATTTTACGCTTAGCTGAAGGCTCGAGGGGCACGCTGCACCTTGCAACTATGATGTCCGGCTGAATACCTATCCTCCTAAGCTCATTAACGCTGTGCTGGCAGGGCTTAGTCTTCTGCTCTCCAGTTACATCTAATATCGGAACTAATGCGACGTGAACGAACAGCGTGTTCTCATAACCCTCCTCAAGCCTCATCTGCCTAATAGCCTCCAGAAAAGGCAAGCCCTCAATGTCACCTACAGTGCCTCCAACCTCAACCAGAACGATGTCAACATTGCTTCGCTTAGCTGCAAGCCTAATTCTCCTCTTAATCTCATCAGTTATGTGAGGAACCACTTGGACGCATGCGCCCAAATAGTCGCCTCTACGCTCCCTTTCAATCACGGTCAAGTAGATCTGCCCAGTCGTGATGTTATTGTCCTTGGGCAAGTTCACGTCCAGGAATCGCTCGTAATGTCCCAGGTCCAAGTCTATCTCTCCGCCATCTTCGGTTACGAAAACTTCCCCATGCATGTATGGATTCATGGTTCCAGCATCAACGTTCAAGTACGGATCTATCTTGACGGCGGTTACGCTATAACCTCTAACCTGAAGCATCTTGCCAATTGACGCTGCAACGACGCCTCTAGGGGGGAGCTCAAAGCAAGCTCCCTTTCCCCACGCTTGAAAGCACGCCGCCAGTTATGAAGATGTACTTGGTCAATTCACCACCCCTCTACTAAACGAGTTATAATTTGAGATGGGAGCATAAATAAGTCACCGCCCTAAGCGAAAGCCTCAGGCGGCAATTCAGCTATTGGAGGAAGCCTCCGCTTATGCTCAGAAAATTCAATCATGGACTTAACCCTCAACACGTAATTCAACGGCAAATTCAACTCGGCAGACACTTCACTTGGAGGTAGCTTCCTATCTACAAGAAGGTGGAGTATTGGATCAATTACATCGTACGTGAGTCCAAGCTCCTCCTCAGCCAGGTGCCCCCTCCAAAGTCTAGGGCTGCTGGGCTTCTTGATTATGCTCTCGGGAATCCCCAAGTATTCGCCCAGCCTTCTAACTTGGGTCTTATATAAGCCTCCAATGGGAAGAATGTCAACTCCACCATCACCATACTTGGTGAAGTACCCCAAGAGAAGCTCGCTCCTATCTCCAGTTCCAATCACAAGCCTACCCTCAAGATTAGCATAATAATATAGAAGGCACATCCTTATTCTAGCCCTCAAATTTCCAACCGGAACTTTAGCATCAAACCTGAAATTAGGAATTGAACTTGAAAAGGCTTCGAGAATGCTTGAAATATCTATTAAAGTATGCTTAACTCCAAGCCTTTCAGCAACTAGCAGAGCATCATCAACATCCTGCTTAGGAGTCACTTCAGGGTCAGGTAATATCAATGCGAGAACTCGATCAGGGCCAAGCGCTTCAACGCACAAATATGCAGTGACCGTCGAGTCCAAGCCTCCACTTAGACCTATGACCGCGCCTCTTATTGGAGGCTTAACGTGCCGCCTAATAAAACTTGAAACTGCGTCAACCACGACTTCTGCATTAATTTCTAGCATGCGCGCAGCCCGACCAAACATCTGCAGTAAACTTAAATTAAATCCTTCGAAGCCATAGGCAAGTTAAGCTAAAAAGCGGGTCAGCTTAAGTTGACCTGACCCGTCCAGGGGAAGATCAAATACAACGATGCGATTAACAGCTGGGAGAGAAACGTTAAAAATTGTGGTGCCCTTAAGCTGAGCCTTCCACACCCTCGACTTGTGCGCATGCCCATGAACTACAACCGTAGGAGACCTCGAAGCTATAACCCTCTCCAACCTCCTACACCCCATTTCAGGCCAAATAGCAGCAGGCTCTCCTACAAGCGTCCTATAAGTAGGGGCGTAGTGAATGAGGAGAATAGTGAAGTCGCAGCCTACAAGCTCCTTGAGAAGCTCATCTATGACCTCCACCCTCCTAGAGTATATTTCTTCGATGTTACTGATGTTCCTCAACTGCCACCTCGTAGGTCTATCAAGGCTGCCTCTACTGCCAACCAAACCCACGGAGTAACCTCTAACATTCAGCTTCAACAACTCATCATTAAGCCAATTAACCTCTTCCCCATACTCCTCCCTGAGCCTCGGAATGCACTCATCATACTCTTCATTGCCAAAGCAAGCAATTATCGGCCCATCATAAACGGAGCGAACGGCGCTTAAAACCCTTCTAAACTCCCGCACATTACCCCTAAAAATCATGTCTCCCGCAAATAGAAACAAATTCAAATCCCTTGGAACTCTGGAAAGCGCATCGGCAAACTTAGATAGGTACTTAGGTGAATGGACGTCGGCTGTTGCAGCGATCCTAATGCTGCCCAATGCACTTAACCTTTCCCAGGTTCACTCTTCAAGTACTTTTCCAGCGGCTCGCCGATCACAATTCCCTTGCCTGGAACAATGTCGAATGTGTATATCGTCATGTCCACTGGAGACCACCTCATCTTCCTCACAAATATCGTTCTAACGAACCTGCCGCCGACTCTCTGAAGGCCCAGAACTATTATTCCAGAAGCCAAGAACTCTTCAACGCCGTACCTGCTAAGGGAAGTTGAGCCCGTTGGAATGTCACACGTAACAACAGTCGTGCAGCCGAGCTGCTCCTCCAAATATGAAACTATTTCCCTAACGTACTCCCTAACCCACAGCAGATCTCCAACGCCCTGAGCTAAAGCTGAAATTGGATCCAAGACAAGCCTGCTGACGGGGATGTTCCTCGTATACCTTGCAATGACGTTAACAAAGGTCTTAGACTCCTTTCCATGCTTTAAGTCCTCAGTTCTCAACCTGATTTCAAATGGAATTAGGCGGCCCTCCTTCATGTACTGGTTTAAATCCCACCCCATGCTAGCTACTCCTGTCAGAACGTTGTGAATTCGGTCGTCGAAAGAAACGTATACGCAGTGCTCGCCATTCTTCAATCCGTGGAGAAGATACTGAATTGACATTATGGTTTTTCCAGCTCCAGTTTCGCCTGCAATCAAGTAAGTTCTACCCTTTATGAAGCCGCCCCCAATCATCTCGTCAAGCTTAGGAATACCGGTTGAAATTCTATCCAGCACAGCGACACCCCTGCCCAAGCCACTTACAAGCAAATATACTACAATAAAAATTTAACCGTTTACGTTCAATGTTAATTGGCGGATGAAGAACACCAAAAAGTTGAGCAAAGGCAATGATACGCGACGGGCGAACTGACGCCACAAAAATCAACGTGCACCAGCGACAGAACAGTTTAAAAGTAGAAGCGCAAATTAAGGAAGGGAGCCTCATGGAAAGAATCGAGGAACTTAAGAAGAGAGGCGAACTTATAGTAGAAGCGCCAATTGAAATTCTCCGAGAAGCAGCTAGGATAACCCTTGGAATAGGAGTTAAGGAGTGCAGGGAAGACGATAACATAGTATTCACCTATGAAAGCCCAGTATGCCCGCCCAGAATAATTGCAAAGGAAATTGAGCCGGGAAAATACCACATATTATCATCAAATAAGTGCTCAATCCCAGACTGCCCATACTGGGAGAGATGCGCGAAACTAAGCACCGAAAGACTGAGAATATACGAAATAGCCCTTAACAAGCTGCTTGGAAAGGATAAGATTCTCAAGGCAAGGTACGAGTGGCTGCCAGAGAGAGTTAAAGAGGAGGAGCTAGAAAAGCTCATTGACAGGCTAATTAGCAGACCCAAACCAGAAGAAATGTAAGTGGAGGGAGCAGGATGCCCTGCATGGTCATTGTCGGAGGATTCTTCGGAGACGAAGGAAAAGGCAAAATAGTATCCTACCTAGCACTCAAAGACCAAGTAGACTTGGCAGTTAGAACAGGCTCAGTAAATGCAGGGCACACCGTAAGGTGGAACGGCAAAAAGTACAAGCTAAGAATAGTTCCAAGCGCATTCGTCCATGAAAAATGCAAATTACTGATAGGCGCAGGAGCAAACATAAACGTCTCAATATTCCTCAAGGAAGTTGAGGAAACCAAGTGCAAAGGCAGAATAGGAGTAGACTTCCAATCATCGATAATCGAGGAAAAGCACATAGCTGAAGATAGGGGAAATGAATACCTAGCCAAGAAGATAGGCACAACCGGGCAGGGAGTAGGGCCTGCAATAGCAGAAAGAGTTAGGCGAAAAGCCAAGCTAGCCAGGGACGTTCCAGAGCTCAAGCAGTACCTAACCGACGTGGCATTAGAAGTCAACAAAGCCCTAGATAGAGGAGAAAAAGTCATTCTAGAAGGAACTCAAGGCACATTCCTATCCCTATACCACGGCACATACCCGTACGTAACTGGAAGAGACACCACCGCATCAGCAGTTTGCAGCGAAGTTGGAGTAGGCCCAACCAAAGTGGACGAAGTACTCATAGTATTCAAGGCTTACGTTTCAAGAGTAGGGGAAGGACCGCTCCCAGGAGAGCTAAGCCCAGAAGAAGCAGATAGAAGAGGCTGGACTGAAATAGCGACGGTCACAGGCAGGCGAAGAAGAGTAGCTCCATTCAACTTCGAGCTAGCTAGGAGAGCAGTAATGCTAAATGGAGCAACTCAAATAGCCATAACCAAGCTCGACATACTATTCCCAAGCTGCGCAAAGGCAAGAAACTTCGACAACCTCAGCGAGGAGGCAAAGAAGTTCATAAGCAAAATAGAAGATGAACTGGGAGTACCAGTAACATTGATAGGAACTGGAGAGGGAGTATACGACGTAATCGACCTAAGAGGAAGAAAGCTGGAAAAAACATGAAGCGAGTATATCCAAGCCAGCCAATAGTTGGAGTTGGAGCAGTAATCATAGACAATGAAAAAAGAATACTGCTAGTTAGAAGAGCAGCTCCGCCGGGAAGAGGCCTCTGGGCCATTCCAGGAGGAATTGTTAAGCTGGGAGAAAAACTGAAGGAAGCCGTTAAAAGGGAAGTCAAGGAGGAAACAGGCTTAGAAGTTGAGGTCGGAGACCTAGAAGACGTATTTGAAGTAATTATAAGAGATGAAGCTGGAAAAATAAAGTACCACTACGTAATAGTTGACTATCAGGCGAGGGTTTCAGGAGGAAAATTAAGGGCATCAACAGACGCGCTGGAAGTAAAGTGGTTCTCAGCCGAAGAAATTAAAAAGGTAAGGACGACGAAGGCCACCGGAAAACTTCTCGAAAAGCTGATTTCAACTGGAAAGATAGGGTGAGAGGAGCAGGCTAATCACTGCACCGGCCATGCAAGCTGTAGAGGGAGTTGAATAGCAGTTTAAATGTGCCGTGAGTTTGAGCTCTAAATTGAGGCCTAAACGCCATTAGCACTATCCTCCCATCGCCATACCTAGCTGAAATCATAGCCGGCTTCCTGCCCAAGTACTTCTCTCCAATAAGCCAGCCGCTCTGCATTATGTCCCTCTCCGGGTAGGATAGCACCACCTCGTAGAGCTCGTTATTGTAGTTCGGCAGTATCTGCAGAACTGGACTGAAGTGAAATAGCACATATGCCTTCCTCGGCATTCCATATCCCAATGGGTGATTCACATCGACATTAACCTTCAGCATTGAGCCTGGGCAGAAGAACTCCTTAGGCTCAAGATCCAACGACAAGTCCTTAATTGGCAGCTTGAAGGCGCTTATCACAAACTCGCAAGACCTATTGAAAGCCACGATCACTCCGCCGCCCTTGACGAATTCCTTCAACTTTTCAACGCCCTCCTTTCCAAGCCCACTCCTGTACTCTGGAGGAATTGGAGGAAGGACGAATGGTCGCTTAAGCCTTTTAGTGAGCTCCTCCTCAATATTCTCCCCAGTTATTAGGCATGGATAGTCGTTCGCGAAAATTAGAAGGTCAACCTTCTCCGAAAGCTTGCCATCAAGTATGTCCTTATCCATGATCACCTTGTAGGGGAAGCCGTACTGCTCAAGAAGCCACCTAGTCCACCCCTCATCCATGTTGCCGCCATAGTACCTCTGATAGATCCCTATTCTCAGCAGCTTCAACTCCACAAATTCAGCTTCAAGCTCCTCATCAACGCAAATGAAATCGACGTGAAACCTGTCGCTTGCCTCCTGCAGCTTACTAGCAATTCCATCCTGATTTGGAATGAAGAATGAGCCTGCTGGAAGCTGAACTCCATTAAAGTTTAGAGGCTCAGTCAGCCTATAAACCTTGAATCCAGAAGCGAGAAGCAAGTTTACCGCTGCATAGCTGTCGTTGTACCTGCAGCTAAGCAAGTAGCCAACCTTCGACTCAGCAACTTTAAACTTCGGATACTCAACTTCAACTACCTTCTCAAATTCACCGTCAAACCTCTCATCCACAGCTTCCACCTTAACGCCCATGTAGTCCGGCAGGGTGTACGACGCCACGTCATAGGGCTTAATTGGAGTGCCATCCCTAGCTCTAGTCCACTCATTATCAGGGTAAATAGTCCTTTGCAAAATGTACTTGACGAAGGCTCTAGCTGGCTGAGCTAAGAAAATCACGTACGTTCCAGCTGGGAAAACCTTATCTCCAACCTTAAACTCCCTCTTAGCCCTATGAACCTCAACGTCCAATCTTAAGAAAACTTCAATTAGCTTAAGAGCAGTAAGCGGGTCATGCTGATCCAGCGGAATTATGAAGGCGTAAGGCGGCTCTCTCAATCCCCTCTCAATATTCCTCATAGCCTTGACGTACATGTTCCTCAAAAGGACCTCCCTAAGCTTAGCCGCAAGCTCAAGGGCAGCCAAGTTGGAGATCTTCTGCTGCCTAACTATGTCCCTTAACCTCCACCAGCCTCCAGGCCATGGATTTGGAAAGCTCATTTGAGGCCTATCAGCAGCTCTACCCCTATGGCCAGTCAACTGATGAGGGTGAATGTAAATTGGAGTAGCAATCTTCACGGTGGCAGACTCGGTGAGCATCCCCACGATATTGAGGAAGTTAGCCAAGTTCAAGAACGAGGCAGTCCACTCAGCCGTAAACGGCGGGCCGCCCTCAACCCCCTTAACTCCCTCCTCCTCAAGCCTAACAGCCATGTAACCTCCAAACATCTGATGCTCTCTCCAGAGAAGGGGATCAATTTCAGGGCTTATGGGGTCATACCATGGAGGAATGTAGAGCCTAGCGCCATAGCTCCCCATGTGATGGTTATCTATGTAGGCTTGAGGCTTCCAATCCCTATAAACAACCTTAGCAAACATTTGAGACTCCCTTTGAGTGAGCATGTAAGCATCCCTATTATTGTCGTGGCCGCAGTACTTGTGATATAGCCAAGGAGGAGGAGAGCCCTCATACTCAGTTCCAAGCCACTTGTTATACCAGTCCACAACCATGATTTGGCCGTCCGGGTTGAAGCATGGAAAAAGCAGAACTATCACATTATCTAAAATCTCCTTAACTCGGCCATCATCACTAGTTGCCAGCTCGTACGCAAGCTCAACAGCCATTTGAGTGCCGCC
>QMQW01000012.1 GCA_003650625.1 Thermoproteota archaeon
GATAGCCTTGCACGAATAGGCTTACCTCCAGCGCGCTTAATTGCTAAAGCAACATCCCTCACCTTATCCTCAGGGCAGAGAGCTATAATTGAGCCTCCCCCGCCAGCTCCAGTTATCTTCGACCCATAAGCTCCAGCAGACCTAGCGGCATATACCAGCTTTTCAAGCAGCAAATTTGAAACTCCAACCGCCGACAAAAGGCCATGATTGACGTTCATGAGCTCCCCAAGCTTAGTCAAGTCACCACTTTCAATAGCTCTAGCAGCTTCAATAGCCAGGTGCCCAGCAGCGTGATAAAGAGGAGCAAAAATCTCCATAAATCGCTCCCGAAGAGCCCTAACCCTATTAACCATCTCACCAGTAGATCGACTCATCCCAGTAACGCCAACTACAATAGAAAACCTCTTGGCCGGCCGGAGGCGAATAAAGCCTTCAGACCTACGGTAAACAATGACCCCACCAATAGCTGCAATCGTGGGATCAATGCCGCTAGGCCTTGAATGAGCCACCTCCTCAGCCTTCGAAGCCAATTCTAGAACGACATCTCTATCAACAGCATTCCCCATCAATTTTACAAGAGCAGCCGCTGAAGCCACCAAAACTGAAGCTGAAGAACCCAAACCAACCCCAACGGGAATCTTTGAAGTTACAGATAACTTAAATCCACGACTGAAGCCATAGAGAGAAGCCGCCTTCATCGCAAGCACCCTGATCGGCTCCAAGAATTTAATGGACTCCTCGGAGCCGCTAACAACCTTAAAGTCGCTTAGCGAATACTTAGCGGAAAACCCTAGAGTTGGAGCCTCAATGACCGCGAAGCCGCCATCCAGGATCTCAGCTGTGGCCCTAGCTCTCAAGTTGATCGCCGCTGCAATTGCAGGCTCACCTTCAACAACGAAGTGCTCTCCAACGATTATAACCTTGGCCGGCGCCGATGCGGTGACTAGCAAATTAATCACCTATAAACCGCGATCGAAGCATATCCAACAACTGCATGATAACTGCCAGTTATGTCGCCTGAAGTCGCATACTTCAACTTAGAAGCCCCACTAGCTCCAAGAAGCTTACAGGCAACTAGCATAGCCATAACAGGCCCCGGACCGCACATCGAAACATTTCTCCTATACACCACATCAATAACGCCTTTAGGGTCAAGCTCCAGAATCCTCCCAATAACAGCTTCATCATTTTCGTTAGCAATCCTCTGCGGCGCATAGTGCGTGAAATCCGTACTGGCAATCACCACCACATCCCTATCAGCCGCGGCCTTCGCAATTGCTTGACCAACCTTAGCCGCCACTTCATAGGTCTGAAGCATCATGCAGATAGGTACAAATTTCACCTTTCCATAAAGATACTGTAGAAATGGAAGCTGAACTTCAATTGAATGCTCGGATAAGTGAGCATAGTCATCATCCTCGATGACCTCAGCATGCTTAAGAATGCTTTCAGAAAGCTCGGAGTCAACTTCAGCGTCGCCAAAAGGAGTTCTCCACCTGCCGCTAGTCATAATTGAAACAGCTGCTCCAACTCCAGAATGATTTGGACCTAAAATCACGAAGCAATCAGGCCTACCATCCTCAGCAAGGGCATGATAACTCCAAGCTGCAATTGGGCCTGAGTACATGTAGCCAGCATGAGGGCAGACCAGCCCAATGATCCTTCTAGGACCATCTGAAAGCTTAGGGGTGGATCCCGGCCCCAAACCATGCTTGAAACACCACTCAATTCTACTCCTGAGAGCTTTAGGGCTCGATTCATAAAACATGCCAGCTACAGCTGGACTTCTAACCTTCACAATACTCACCAATTAACATTATGCAACTGGAAAATAAAGAATATCCGCTAAAAGGCTTCAGGCTTAGCTTCAAACTCCTCAACTGAAACCGGCAAATCTCCGTCAGGCGGTATGTCGCCCCTCTCCCTCAAAACTTGCCTCGCCAAAAGCCAGTAGGTTAAAGCTAACGCCTTCCTCCCCTTATTGTTGACCGGTATTATCAGCTCAACAAATGAAGCCCTATTGTCAGTGTCGCATAAAGCTACTACTGGAATTCCAACATTGGCAGCTTCATCAATAGCCTGCTCATCAGCCCTAGGATCAGTTACAAGTACAACTGCAGGCTCAATGTAAGTTGGAAGCTTAGGATTCGTAAAGGTTCCAGGTATAAACCTACCAGTAATAGGCTTAGCTCCAACAAGCGCGCAGAACTTCTCAACGGGCCGCCATCCATATTGCCTTGAAGAAACAGCAACAATCTTTTCGGGAGGAAATCTAGCCAAGAACTTAGCTGCAATTCTAATTCTCTCATCAATCTTCCTGACGTCCAAGACGTATAGGCCATCAGGCCTAACTCGGTATATAAATGGCATCATAATTCTAGTCTTAATCCTAGTTCCAATGTGCAGGCCTGCCGCCAAGTAGACCTCTAAAGGTATTAGCAGTTCAACAGATTCAACTGAACTCACGTCAACACACCCTCCAAGCTAGCTAACTCAGCCTTCCCACCCAATTCCTCCTCTATCCTTATAAGTTCATTTATTTTTGAAATTCTCTCACCACCAACAACTCCGGTCTTAATTATTGGGCAATTGAAAGCCACAGCAAGATGGGCAATACTTGGATCCACATTCTCCCCCGAACGATGAGACATCACTGGAACGAAGCCATGCAGCTTTGCAACTTCAACCGCAGCAACAGTGCTCGTAAGCGTTCCAACCTGATTCGGCTTTATTATAACTGCGTTTCCAGCTTTTCTGGAAGACCCATACCGTATGAGCTCAGCATTAGTAACGTACAGGTCATCTCCGCAGATAAGGCAGTTAGAAACGCTGCTGAGAAGTTCAGAA
Source organism: Thermoproteota archaeon (assembly GCA_003650625.1). The sequence goes on from QMQW01000012.1 coordinate 2,848, forward strand.
AAGGATTCATAATCCTCCTCATGAAATGGGTCTTCAACATAGATCAAATCAAACTCCTCAACGAGCTTAACCATGAACTTCAACTGCTCCTCAGGCGTGAGCTTAAACCCCTCCCTCCCATAAACGTATTTACCCTCACTGCCACTCCATAAAGTTGAAGCAGCGACATCAATGCCAACTCCAATCTTAATGCCAAGCTCACTTCCAACATCTTCGCAAGCCCGCTTAACAAGCTTAAGTGACTCCTCAACTCCGAAGGGAGTAACCCAAGCACCCTCATCATTTCTCCCATATATCGATCCTTCCGGAGCAAGCTCAACTACACGCTTATGAACAAGCACGTTCGCCAAGGCAGCTTCATAAAACGAATCCGCATCGAGGGGCAGCACCAATATTTCCTGAACATCAAGCCCCCCACTCTTAGAGTGCTTACCCCCACCGACAACATTACCTAGAGGGAGGGGAAGCACCGACGCAGATATACCTCCCAAATACCTGTAAAGCGGCAAATTTAAAGAGGTAGCTGCCGCCTTTGCAGCAGCAATGGAAGTAGCTATTGCAGTTGAACCTCCAATTCTAGAGAAATTAGAGGTACCGTCAATTTGCTGTATAATGCCGTCAACCTCAAATTGATTAGACGCGTCAACCCCCATCAATTCAGGGGCAATCATCTCATCGACAGCCCTAATCGCCTCATCAATTCCTCCAGGCGGAAAAGCAACAACCTCACGCCTACCCCTACTTGCCCCACTGGGAGCAGAAAAACTTCCAAACCCAGCTTCAGTATAGACATCAACCTCAATAGTGGGAGAACCCCTACTATCAAAGATCTTCCTCGCAAAAACATCCCTTATAGCTGTTGGAAAGCGATCCAATTACCTTCCACTCCTCACAACACGCTTATGCTTACCATAAATTTCATGAAGTCGAATTACCTCATCAATGAGGTCCACGTGGCTCAAAAGCATCCGGCGACAACAATACCTCTTAATGCCCAGGCTATCAAGAACCTTCCCCGGATCCTCACCGCCCCTAACTCTCTCAACAAACTCCTCATACTTATCTCCAAGAAGAGCCCCACAAGTAAAACACCTAATTGGAACGATCAATTTCAAACCTCCTATCGATACGATTTCTGGAACCGTCTCCTAGCTGAGGGGCCGCCGAACTTCTTTGGCTCAGTCCTTCTAGGGTCGCCGGCGAGCATGGACCTATCGTAATCCAAGAACACCTTCTTCAACTTCTCATCCTTAAACCATGTCACTAGGCCCCTGGCTATAGCCATTCGAGCAGCATCAGCTTGCCCCATGAAACCTCCGCCTCGAACTGAAACCTCAATATCAACTTTCTTCAGCCTATCCCCAGCAAGCAGAAGGGGCTCCATGATCTTCCAGCGAGCCATCTCAGGCTGATAGAGCTCTATCGGCACCTTATTAATAAAAACGCGTCCCCTACCAGGCTTAAAAGTAGCTCTAGCAACAGCAGTCTTCCTCTTACCGCTAGTAATAAGAACCTTAACCACACCTATACCCCCTTCCACCCTATCTCCTTAGCTACTTCACCCAGATATACATACTTGCCCCCAAGCCTACTGGCATCAGCACTAGATATCTTCTCCACTTTAAATTTCTTAAACTCATCTGGAAATCCTATGTAAATCCTCAATCGCTTTAGAGCCGCCCTCCCCCTATAATTATGCTTGGGAAGCATGCCCCAAACAACGTCCTTCAAAATCCTATCAGGCCTCCTAAAGTGCTTAGGCCCCCTCTTAGGATTCCTCAAAGTCTTAAGCTCAAGCATTGACTTGAACTCCCTAACTATGCTGCTCTTATCGCCGGAGATCACCGCCTTCTCAGCATTTACAATGACTATTCGCTCCCCCTCCAAAAGCCTTTTAGCGACTACGCTGGCAAGCCTACCCATGATCGAGTTTTCAGCGTCAATTACAACTACATTTTCAGGCACTTCAATTTCACCCCAAGATCTTCACATTACTGCCTCTAGGTACTTTAACTATGAGTTCAGCTATGCTAATGCACTCGCCACCAGCACTTTTAATTTTTTCAACAGCTTTCGCTGAGAATGAAAGGGCAGCCACGGTTACCGGGTGGTCGATCTCTCCGGAGCCTAAAACCTTGCCTGGCACGAGAACCAAGTCTCCAGCCCTAGTATATCGATTAATTCTACTAACATTAACCTCCACCCGTCTCCTGCGAGGAGCATTAAGCCTCTCAGCCACATCCCTCCATATCTCAACGTTATATGCTCGCGAAGCCTTCCTAAGCAACCTTATCAACTTCCTAACTTGAACATTAGTTGGACCAGTTCTCTTCAACCCTCCAAACCTCCACTCAACTCCTCAATCAAATTCGAGCACTTCTCAGCTAAAACTTCAGCTGCAACTTCAACGATCTTAGGAGCAGGCAAAGTTCCAGTAGATTCAACGTAAAATATGAATGAAGTATCGTCTGGATTTAACTTGATCGCATCAACCTCGCAAGCCTCCACGCATGCTTTACATAAGCTGCAGTTCAAAAAGTCCTTTAACTGCGGAAATCCACTCTCATCCAAGTCGAGAACTCCCTTAGGACAAGCTTCAATGCACTCTCCGCACTTAATGCACTTATCACGATTAACTTCAATTCTAGGCACGTACTTATAGGCGCAGGCTGAAACAGGCTGCCACTTAGCCCCCCTCTTACCAATGCCGAGCCTAGCGTAAGCTTCAAGCAAAATCTTCTGGTTGGACGCCAGCTTAGCAATTGGAATTTTATCGCTGACCGGAACTACTTCAGGATCACTTGAAACCAAGTCGCCTGAGTAGACGACTCTAGGCCGGTCCTCAGCTTCAACTTCAAGAATAAACGTAACCTGACACTTAGTGCAGCCAACTCCTCCGCAACTGCACTTCTCCGGAGGAGAAAACCTATCCAAATCCGTTTTAAGAGGAATTAGCGATAATCTATGAGCCAAAACCTCATCGAAAATCGGAGAAGTATTATTCAGAATTACGACCTCATCAATGGCCATGCATGGAACCTCAGCTATCATAATCCTCCTCAGCGCATTAGCAAAAGCAACGCTAACCCCACTTAATATAAAGCGAACTGAAGCATCCGAAGCACTCACTACCTCCACGTGCATCAACAAACCCCTCAACTTAAGCTAGAAGGAGGGATTATAATAGAGGAATTTAAATTTTATGTGCTCCTAATGCATTGCAATGTAAAGCCTAATTAATAGATTTGAAAAACGCAGATAACTTAGGCAAACAATAGAGCGCAATTTAAGTAGGTAGCTTAATCACCCCTACTGCCCTTTCATACCCTTAATCAATTGCTCCCCGAGAGCCTTAAAAACTCCATAAGCCTTGATCAAGGGCACATTAATAACCACTTCTCCATCCCTGATCTTTATTACTCGCTCATACTTAGGCTTAAACGAGTAGCACACTTGCTCCATTATAACCACCTTATCCTTCAAGAAAACCCGAGAAATAGTTCTGGCATCCAGAATGTCGCAGCAAGCACAAATGACGAGTCCATTAAGCCATAGCGGATTCTTCTTGGATAAGTAGGCGCAGAAGCCCAGGTCCTCCAAGCCCCTCTCTTCAATGCTGAAAACTTTAACCTTAAATTCGCCCCAGCTAAATTCAGGCAAAGATGAAGAGCCTCCACCTATACTCGTCTACCTCTACGCCCACCAGGCCTCCTCGTGGTGTCGTGCGGAATTGGAGTAACATCTTCAATCCTGCCAATTATGAAGCCAGACCTAGCTAGAGCTCTAATTGCTGCTTGAGCTCCAGGCCCAGGAGTTTTAGGTCCATGCCCACCGGGAGCTCTAACCTTAATGTGAAGAGCATTAATCCCCTTATCCTTAGCAACTTGAGCAGCTCTAAAAGCCGCTTGCATAGCGGCATATGGAGAGGGCTTCTCCCTATCAGCCTTAACAACCATGCCACCTGAAGCTATTGCAATCGTTTCAGCTCCAGATAGATCAGTGATGTGCACAATGGTGTTGTTGTAGGAGCTATATATGTGAGCAACACCCCACTTTAAGTTCTTACCTCCAAACATGGCAAGCAGCACCTCCACTAGCTCTCAGCCGCCGCAACGAGCGGCTTCTCCTTAAATGGACTTCCAGGAGAGTAATCTATTAGCGCCTCCTCATCCCTCTTGACAACGTATCCTGGAGACGTAACTCGCCTACCAGCAATAGCTATGTGGCCATGAACAATCAGCTGCCTAGCTTCATAAATGGTTCGAGCCAAGCCCTTTCGGTAAACAACTGTTTGTAGCCTCCGCTCAAGCAAGTCCTCAACCCTCAAGCCCAAAACGTCGTCCAAGGTAGCTTCCTCATGCAGCAGCCCCATCTTAATCAGCCTGCTTATCAGCTGCCTCTGCCTGAGAGCCAACTCTTCAGGCGGAAGAGCAAGCATCAACCTAGCCTGCTGCCTAATCTTTGCAATCATGGTCTTCGCAACCCACAATTCACGCTTATTCCTAAGGCCATACTCGCCCATCAGCTTAAGCTCTTCCTCTAAAACCTCCTTCCTCCAAGGATGCCTAGGCCCCTTCCACTTCTTCCTACATCGCTTTGGATCTCCCATAAGCCTACCTCCTCGGCTTGCGCGTAACACCTACAGTCTGCCCACTTCTACCAGTAGTTCTAGTCTTTTGACCCCTAACCTTCAATCCCAAAGCGTGCCTAACTCCCTTCCAGCACTTAATCTTCTTCATCAAATCGATGTCAGCCTTAACCCTCAAAACCAGGTCGGACCCTATCAAGTGAACGTCCTTGCCAGTCTCCAAATCCTTCCTCCTATTATACATCCAAGCAGGAATACCCTGAGACCTTACATCCTTAATTGCATTTTCAATCCTCTTAATCTCAGCTTCAGATAGAAAGCCGATTCGCACGTCAGGATTAACTCCGACAACCCGAACAATGGCTTGAGCCAAATTTATACCTATACCCTTAATCTGAGATATAGCGTAAACTACCTTTTTGGAACCATCAACGTCCTGCCCAGCTATACGGACAATGTGCCTAAACGCCAAGGCCAAATCACCTATCAGCGCTAGTAGGAAAAACGTGAAGCTCTATTTAAGTTTTGTTTAATGAATTGAGTTAAAAGGAGCGCTGCTCGATGCAGGCTTCATCATCAACGTCAGCAAGCCCGCCTGAGCAGCGCCCCACACCTATATTGGAGGAAGTCAATTAAATTTGTAATGCAGAAGCATAAAACGAATACCGAAAACCTCCAGCACCCAGCAAGAGCTAGTTAAGTCATTCCTGCCTAAGAGCCGCCGCTGGATCCAGCTTAGCAGCCTTTCTCGCCGGATAGATCCCGGCTAAAACTCCCGACAATAACGCTACCATGAAAGCGGTCAGCATCAATTCAGCCGAAAATACAGGGAGTATTTCCAAGCGCCCCCTAGCAATTGGAGCCCTAATGAGCTTGAAGAAGTATGGGCCGATAACGTAGGATAATGCAACTCCAGATATAAGTCCAATCAATCCGCCGATCAATCCAATCAAGGTAAATTCCATCATGAATAGAAGCATTATAGTATTTTCAGTTGCACCTAAAGCCTTCAATAATCCAATCAACCTTGTTCTCTCAATAACCGAAATATACATTATATATATTTGCAATTCCAATGCCAGCCACAACCAAAGAAACAGTTGCAATCAACCCTAAAAACGAAGATATTTGACTGGATATATTGGTCATCGTCTCTATCATCTGGCTCGGAGCAATAACCCTCACCCTCTGGCCGTACAAGTCAGTTACATGCTCAATTACCTGATCCACCAGCGAAACATCTTCAGCAACCAGTATCAAAGCATCATAATAATGCCTTTTATTAAACATGGAATCTGCGGCTTCAAGGGAAATCACAACCGAATCATCAATTGAGAAGGGCATAATTGCCCCGTAACTCTCCAGTATGCCCATGACGACCATCGAGGCAACGTACGGCTTAGCCCTAAGCCTCCTAAACGTTACACTAACTGTTTGACCAACCATTAAAGGCTGAACTTCATCTTCGCCCTCCTCTTCAATTGGATTAGCAACGTTAACCCCTAGCAGAAGGCTAACATAATCATACTTTCCGGGTAAAGTCCCATCAGCCAACTTCAGCCCGGGAAAAACCTCTTGCAACGAGTCCGAATCAATCCCCACAACCTGTACACTCATAAACTTGTCAGAAACACTTATCACTGCAGATCCAATTATAAGTGGAATAACCTTTCTCACACCAGATATCGACGAAAATGAAGGCAAATCATATGCGGATACTCTATAGCCTCTAACTGGAATTACGAATATCAAATTTAATCCGGTTTTAGATACTTGATTTACGAAGTACTGATTTA